>DATFCF010000893.1:0-28816 GCA_035253445.1 Mycobacterium sp. | reverse complement strand
AGTCGGGATCGCCATGGGTGAAGACGGTAGTTGAGGCGACGGTGTGGGGCGACTCGAAGTCACCAGCGATCCGCTGCCGGCGAGATGTCTATCCCTGCACCGAAGCCGGCTGCGACGGTTCGTTGGGGAACCGGCGGTGCCCATTGGTCTCTGCCGCGTCGGCGGGGCGGCACATGTCGATGGCCTTCTGTGTGTAGACCCGGTAGCCGTAATCGGGCTGGTAGCCGTGGATCTCAGGGGTGTCCAGATCCCGGATGAACGACAAGATCTGGTGGCTGAACACCTGGCCCGGAACGAGGACCGGGAACCCTGGCGGATACGGCGTGACGAAGGTGGCCGACACCACGTCGATGCCGGTGGCCAGCTTTTCCTCGATCTCCTCGCCGGTGAGGTACTCGCAGTTGGTGTCGGTGTAGGACAGGTAGAACGCCCGCCGGACGTCACCTTCTGGGGTGTCCCCGCCGGACGGGTCCCGGAACACTTCGTGAAACCCGCTGAAATCGGGCAGTGACGACGAGGGCGTCGTGAGGCGACGAACGCGCTGCTCGAACCGGCTGCGCTCGCCAAGTCCCATCTCGGAAACATGTTCGTCGAGTTCCCTGGCGATCTTGACGAGCACCTCGACCAGGAAGGCTACCGAGCTGCGTGTGGTGCCGATGTTGGTCATGAACAGCACGGTGTTCTGTGACGTCTTGTTGATCTGCACACCGTGGCGGTCCATCAACTGTTCACGCTTGAAGGTGTCGCCGTCGTACCCAGTTCGCCCTATCGACAAGGTGATTCGTGACGGATCGAGCACGAACTCGTCGCGGTCCCATGCGGCCATCATGTTGCGCAGCCCCGAGCGCAGCGGCTGTGCGATCGCCGAAGGGCGGAACTCGTCGGGAATCAGATCCGATGTTCGCAGGCAAGCCATGTAGCGCCTGAGCAGTGGGTGATTGTCGATGGCGTCCCGCAACTGCATCGCGTTCTCGATCTGGCGCTGCACCAGCTCGACACCTTCCAGCGCCACCTGCCGACGGCCCAGATCCAGCGACGCCAGAATCTGGTAGTTCGGCGAGGTCGACGTGTGCGCCATGTAGGCCTCGTGGAAAGGCTCGGCCACCTTCTGGTCGAAATCCTGGTCGAAGACGTGGATCATCGATCCCTGCCGCAACGACGTCAGTGTCTTGTGCGTCGACTGCGTGGCATACACCCGGACCCGGGCGCTGGCCGGGTCCGGCATCAGCCGGCGGTTCAGCAGCTGCTCATCGCTCGGTGGACGGTCGGCATCGGCGGTCAGCTGAGCCTCGTACTGGCCGCGGTAGGTGTTGTCGGCCAACTTCTCTCGCAGCGATCTCGCGGCGGCCATCGCCGTGCGGTTGCGGTACACCGGATGAAAGCGGGCGAACGCGAACCACGCCTCGTCCCAGAGGAACACCAGGTCCGGTTTGATGGCCAGGCATTCCTCCATGACCCGCTGCACGTCGTAGACGATGCCGTCGAACGTGCAGTTCGTCAGCGACATCATCTTGACGCGGTCCAGCTTTCCTGCGCGCTTGAGCGCCAACAGCTTTGACTTGATCTCGCGCAGGGGGACCGCGCCGTACATGGAGTATCCGGGGAGCGGGTACGCCTCCAGATAGATGACCTGCGCTCCGGCCATCATCATCCCGTAGTGATGCGATTGGTGGCAGTTGCGGTCGAGCAGCACGATGTCGCCGGGGGCCACCAGTGATTGAGTGACGATCTTGTTGGCGGTCGACGTGCCGTTCGTGACGAAGTAGGTGTGCCGTGACCCGTATGCCTCGGCGGCCAGCTGCTGTGCCTCCCGCAGCGGGCCGGTCGGTTCCAGCAGGGAATCGAGCCCGCCGCAGGTGGCCGATGTCTCGGCCATGAACACGTCGAGCCCGTAGAAGCCGACCATGTCTTTGATCCAGTGCGAGTTGACGATCGACTTACCCTGTGAGATCGGCAGTGCGTGGAAGACGCCCGTGGGCCGGTGGCTGTATTGTTTGAGCGCGCTGAAGAACGGCGTGCGATAGCGGGCTGCCACGCCAGCCAAGATCGACAGGTGCAGCTCGAGGACTCCCTCTCGAGCGTGGAAGACACGGCGAAAATGCTGGCCGAGCCGCCCCGCGATGTCCTCGACCTCGATCTCGGTCATCAGGTACAGATCGAGTTCCGGACGCAGCTTTCCGAGCGACGTGGCGAGTATCTGCGCGCGGTCGTCGGGCGATTTGTGGTCTTCGAGCTCGTCGGAGATCTTGGTGTCGACGAACTCGGCCAGTGTTGAGAGGTCACGGGTCGATTGGTGGGAGAAGCGGCGGCGGATCACGACCGCCTGCAGATTGACGTTGAGCCGAGCGGCGATCAGGGCCTCGTCGCCACTGGACACGACCACGAGCTCGTAGACGAATTCGTCGTCGGGGCGGCGCCAACTGCGGACTTCCTTGCGCAGTGCCCGTTCCTGAGACTCGGTCATCGACTCGACAACGAGCACCTCGAAGTACGGCTGATCGCGCTGGCTTCGCGGCTGGTGTTCGAGCTGACGAGGATCGGCCGGGAACATGTCGTGATCGTCGATGCCGGCATGCTCCACGTCGCCCGTGCGATATGACTCCGTCGTCAGTGCACGGTTGATCCGGGTCACCGTGTGCGCGAACTTGTCATAGCTGCCGGCGGCGAACATCCGCTGAATCCTGGCGAACTGCGGCGACCCCGGATACGCCCAATACGGCTCCAGCGGCGTCAGCTGCGTCAGCAGGTCACCGCAAATCGCGATGTAGTTATCCTTGAGTGCGCCGGTGGTAGTCGGCCGGGTGAGCCGGTCGGCTGCTTCCTCCAGTCGGCACCACGCGTCGCCGCGCAGTTGCCACACACTGTTGTACGCACGCGAATTATCAGTCATATCGGGCCCTTTCACGCGGGAACAAGCGTGGCAGAGCAAAGTCGTCGCGCAGGCGATCAGTAAACGAACGCTATCCGTCTATCGGGTGACGACGGAGCGCGCCAGACCCGGCGTCACCGGGGCGGTGCCTGCGCGGCGATCAGGATGATCGCGTTCGTTGAATTGGCGCAGGCCCTCATAGGTTTCGGACGCGACGATCGATCGGTTGAAGCACTGGGCTTCGATTTGCAGCCCGTCGTCGAGGGGATGTCCCTGCCCGGTGCGGGCCGCCTCGAGGTCGCTGCGCAGGGCGGGCTGGGGGAGACGGGCGATGATCTCGGCGAGTTCGATCGCGCGCTGGACGCACGTTCCTTTCGGCACGACCTGGTTGACCAGGCCGATGCGTTCGGCCTCCTGCGCGTCCACGACCCGCCCGGTGATGATCAGCTCGATCGCGCGGCGATACCCGAGAATGCGGGTGAGCCGTTGGGTGCCGCCGTCGGCCAGCCCTATGTTCCACCGCCGGCATGTGACGCCGAAAGTGGCGTGCTCGTCGGCGATCGCGAGATCGGTCCAGCACGCCCACTCCAGCCCGCCCGCGTAGGCGACGCCGTTGACCGCCGCGATGGTGGGTTTGTAGATGTCGGTCCACCGCGACGGGCCCAGCACGCCGTCGGCGGGGCTGGCATCGACGTCGAGTTCACCGGCGAGCGCCGCCTTCAGGTCACCCCCCGCGCAGAACGCTTGATCTCCTGCGCCGGTGAGGACGCCGACGAGCGCGTCGTCGTCGGCGCGGAAGCGGCCCCACGCGTCGACGAGCTCGCGATGGGTCTGCGGCCCAACGGCATTCATGCGCTGCGGACGGTTGATCGTGATGACGGTGACTGGGCCACGCTGCTCGTAGAGCAGATGCTCATAGTCGCTCATGCGGTGCAGGCCAGCCTCTCGTCAAGGGTGGCGTGGAACCGCCCGATCGCACTTTCGTGCCGGCCGAATTCGACGAAGGCGTTCGCTCCGGCGCGCAGACCGCGCTGCACACCTTCGGACATCTCGTTGTCCTCCACGCCGCCCTCGTTCAGCAGATCGCGCGCTCCGGCTGCCGCGTCGGGGTTGGCCGAAACGCGCTTGGCCACGCCGGGCGTGACCATGGCGTAGATCGTGACGGTGGTGTGGTCGATGTCGATCGGGTCGATGGTTATCACCAGCACCTGATTGGGGAACGTCGCGACCATCACGTTCGGGAACAGGTGATACACGTACGTCACCCGGTGGCCGACGTTCCAGGTGGATTCGGGACGGTCACGCAGTCGTTCAATGTTCTGGAAGGGGAACGTGATTCGAGTGTTCGGGCCGAACGCCTCCACAACGTTGAGGTCGTCATACTGGATCGGATAGAAGGTGTCCTTGTGCGTCGTGCGGATGTGGTAGCCCTCCAGGAACTGCTCGACGAGAACCTTCCAGTTCATCGCGCGCAGAGCCGGCCTCACGGCGAAAAGCCGCTCAGCCGGCAGCAGTTTGTCGCGCCACGGTTCGCCATCGGTCAGGGCTGCCAACGCGGCATCGGTGTGTTGTCGCGACGCCGGCGGCTGCAGCGGGCCGATGACGATCAGCCCGTCGACCTCGCGGCTGTCGACCTCGACCAATCCCCGGGTGGGCATGTCCAAGTCGGGGAATGCCTCGGGGTGCGGGACGTGCGAGAGCGAGCCGTCGAGACGGTAGGTCCAGCCGTGGTAACGGCACACCAACGCGTGCGAACAGCCTGGCCCTTCGACGATGGTCATCCCACGGTGCCGGCACGCGTTGCGGAACACCCGCGCCCGGCCGTCGCGACCGCGCACGGCGAACAGCGGCACGCCGAAGGCGATGCGCTCGGCGTGGTCACCCGCGTTGGGGATCGCTGCCGACGGTAGGTACACGCTCGGAAACGAGCGCAGCACCTCCAGCTCTTTGGTGAATCGGGTTGGGTCCAAGTAGTTCTCGACCGGTTCCCGCCATGCGTCACCTTCGTCGGTCGTGCCTGCGTCGATGTGCGCGAGGATGCGGCGGGCGATCTCTACGTCCTCGGCCACCGACGTCGTTGTCGGAGTGCCCATACTGTGGGAGTATCACACTGTGATCGCCACGCGTCAACGACTGTGTGAGATAGGCAAGGATGGGTGCGTGCCGGCCACCACACTCGACGAGCGACGGGCCCGCGTGGCCGACCTGATCGGCGATCGCCCGCTGAGCGCGCGATCCGTCCTCGCGACCGCCTTGCTGGGCGCCGACCAGCCCCACCTGACGGTCGGAGAGCTTGTCGAGATGGCCTCGCTGTTCGGCATCAGCGACGGGGCCGCCCGCACCTGCCTGTGGCGGATGGTCTCCAACGGGGAACTCGTCGGCGACGATGGCACCTATGCGCTCGCGGGGCGTTTGCTCGAACGGCGACAACGCGTGGACGAGGCAGCCAGGATCGACGACACGGCTGCCCCGCCGTGGGATGGAACCTGGGAGCTGGCGGTCGTGTCGCTGGACCGCCGGTCGGCGGCCGATCGGCTCGCGCTCCGAAAGGCCGCCACGGCGCTGCACCTCGCCGAGCTACGTGAAGGCATCTGGTTTCGGCCCGACAACCTCGACCGGGACCGACTGCCGACGCTTCGCGCAGTGCTGGACCGGCAATGTGTGCACTTCCACGGCGCTGCCACCGACATTCCCGCTGAGACGGTGAGATCCCTGTTCAATCTTGATGATTGGGCGGTCGATGCCCGCAGGCTGACGTCCGCCATGCGCGACGAGCTCGACACCGAAGCGGTGGGGGCCTTCACCTATCTGTTCGAACTGTCCGTCACCGTGGTGCGTCACCTTCAGCTCGATCCGCTATTGCCCGCCGAGCTGATCCCGCGGCACTGGCCGGGGCACGCGTTGCGCAGCACGTATCGCCGCTTCGACGAGGTGTTCAAACGACGGCTGAACAACGTGTTCGGCCAGAACGGGCGTTGACTCTGCGCCCAGGGCGTGGGTTTCTCGCACTTTCGCGCCCTACGCGCAGTGTCAACTCACGAGAATGCCGTGCAGCTCGGGCGGATCGATGGGGACGACGCGGGGGTCGGTCAGTCGGTAGCGCCTGCCTCGATGCACCACGCCTGCCGAGCCTGCGGCCTGGACATTGCTGACCCAATCCGACTTGGCGCCATAGTTCAGCACTACCGAAAGCTCGCTGCCCTCAACGAAAGCCATCACCGGGGTTCGGTAGCTGTTGCCCGATTTGCGGCCGACGTGCTCGATGACAGCCATGTAGGGCAGGCGATGCGCCCAGAGCCGCTGCACCGGATTGGTCACCCGCTTGTTGACCTTTGCGATGATCCGCATGGCGCGCGGTCCCAGCAATGACGCGACGCGGGCCATTACCGCGGCGATTCCATCCGCGAACCTATGCGACATCCGTCAACTGTCTCACTGTGTCCGCAGAATCGGTTTCAGTGCATCGATAACCGCCGGGTCTTCAATGGTCGACGGCAGCGGCTCGTCCTTGCCATGGGCGATGCCGCGCATGGTCTTTCGCAGGATCTTGCCCGAGCGGGTCTTCGGCAGCGCGGGCACGACGTCGACGAGTTTGAAACACGCCACCGCCCCAATCTCGTCGCGCACCAACTGAACAAGCTCGCCGCCGAGGCCTTCCGCAGATGCCCCGGCCGTGAGTACGACGAACCCACGCGGCACCTGTCCCTTGATCTCGTCGGCTACCCCGATCACCGCGCACTCGGCCACAGCGGGATGCCCGGCCAGCACGGCTTCGATCGAGCCTGTCGAGAGACGGTGTCCTGCGACGTTGATGACATCGTCGATGCGGCCCATCACGAACAGGTAGCCGTCTTCGTCGAGGTAGCCGCCGTCGCCGGTGAGGTAGTAGCCGGGATGCTCGCAGAGATACGAGGCCTCATAGCGGTCGTCGTCGCCCCACAGCGTCGGCAGGGTGCCGGGTGGCAGCGGCAACTGGATGCAGATCGCGCCTTCCTCGCCGGGTTCGCAATTCGAACCGTCGATGTGCAAGATGCGCACGTCATATCCGGGCATCGGCACCGTCGGCGATCCCGGCTTGATCGGCAACGGTTCGGCGCCCATCGGGTTGGCGGCGATGGCCCAGCCGGTCTCGGTCTGCCACCAGTGGTCGACGACCGGGATGCCGAGTTTCTCCGATGCCCAGGCGTAGGTGTCGGGGTCCAGGCGTTCTCCGGCCTGGAACAGGTAGCGCATGGCGGACAGGTCGTAGCGGCCGATATGCGTGCCGTCGGGGTCCTCCTTGCGGATTGCCCGCAGCGCCGTCGGCGCCGAAAACAGCGCCTTCACCGCATGCTCGGAGGCGACGCGCCAGAACGCGCCGGGATCGGGCGTGCCGATCGGCTTGCCTTCGTAGAGCACCGTCGTCGCCCCGTGCAATAGCGGCCCGTAGACGATGTATGAGTGGCCGACCACCCAGCCGATGTCGGATGCGGCCCAGAAGACCTCGCCCGGTGCGATGTCGTAGATGTTCTGCATGCTCCACAGCAGCGCGACCGCATGCCCGCCGTTGTCGCGGACGATGCCCTTGGGTTTGCCGGTGGTGCCGGAGGTGTAGAGCACGTACAGCGGATCGGTTGCCGCCACTGGCACAGGATCGACCGGCTTGGCGGTGGAGATCAACTCGTGCCAGTCGAAATCCCTGTCGTCGGTCAGCTCGCATCGATGCCGGTCGCGCTGCACGATCACGCAGTTGTGGGGCGGATGCGCGGCGGCGTCGATGGCGGCGTCGATTATCGGCTTGTATTCGACGATGCGGGACACCTCGATGCCACAGGACGCCGAGACGATGACGGCCGGGCGGGCGTCGTCGATGCGCGCGGCGAGTTCGTGCGCGGCGAACCCGCCGAACACCACTGAGTGCACGGCGCCCAACCGCGCGCACGCCAGCATCGCGATCACCGCCTCGGGAACCATCGGCATGTAGATCACGACGCGGTCGCCCTTGCCGACACCAAGTGCCCGCAGCCCGCCGGCGAAGCGCGCCGTCTCGTCGAGCAGTTCGCGGTAGCTGTAGGTGCGCTGCGACCCGGTCACCGGGGAGTCGTAGATGAGGGCGGGCTGGTCGGCGCGGCCGCCCTCGACGTGGCGGTCCAGCGCGTTGGCGCAGGTGTTCAGCTCGCCGTCGGGAAACCAGCGGTAGAACGGCGGATTGGAGTCGTCGAGGATGCGCCGCGGCTCGCGGGTCCAGGTCACCGCCCGCGCGGCTTCGGCCCAAAACGCCGTGGGGTTCTCGAGGCTGGCGTTGAACAGATCTCGGTATCCGGCCATAACGGCACCGTAGCGCGGGAGAGGTTCCCTATAGTCCGATTCATGTCTGCCGAACCGCCGCCGATTCCTGGGGTGCGCCGGTCGTTCGTCGACGCCCGCGGCGTGCGGTTTCACGTGACTGAGGCCGGTCCGCCAGATGGGCGGCCGGTAGTCGCGCTGCACGGATGGCCGCAGCACCACTGGGAGTATCGAGATCTGCTGGCCGACCCTCCGCCGGGGCTGCGCATCATCGCGCCCGACCTGCCCGGCTACGGCTGGTCCGGGCCGCCTCCGCATCGATGGGCGAAGCACGATGTGGCGGCTGACGTTCTGGCGCTCTTCGATGCGTTAGGGCTCGACCGGGTCCTGCTGGTGGGTCATGACTGGGGCGGCTTCGTCGGTTACATCATGGTGCTGGGGGAGCCGCAGCGGTTCGACGGCTATCTCGCGCTGAACATGGCGCACCCCTGGGTGCCGCCGCGTACCTTGGCGCCGCATCTGTGGCGCCTTTGGTATCAGGTAATTCTCGCGGCGGTCGGGGTGCCGCTGCAGCGGCACACGAAGGTCGTCAACTTCGCCTTCAAGATCGGATCCAACGTCGATCCCGAGACGGCCCGCGTCTACGCCGACCGCTTCCGTGACCCGGTGTGCGCCCGCGCCGGCCGAGACACGTACCGCACGTTCCTGCTTCGCGAGATACCAAAGGGCGCAAGGAATTCCGAGAAGCGGCGCGCGACGGTGCCGATTCGTGCGCTGTTCGGTACGGGCGACTCCGCGGTCGACCAGTCGTTCGTCGCGCCCGAAACCGCCAATGCCGACGACTACACACTCGAGACGGTCGACGCCTCTCACTTCGTCGTCGACGAGCGGCCAGACATGGTGCGCGCCAAGCTGATTGCCCTCGCCGAGGAAACCCGCCGCTAACCTGCGCGAGCAGACGAGGTGGCGGACACTTAGAAACGCTAGTAAAGTGATCCCTTACTAGGGGTAAGCGTCCACTTCAGCGAAGGTTGTCTCTGCTATGCGATCCACCGGATGTCGGCTCTTGATCGCAGCTATCGCGGCGACGGTGGCGACGGTGGCGTTTGCAGCGCCGGCAGCGGCAGACGAGGGTGACTACTTGCAGGAGGTGCAAGCCAGTTACCCGTTCCTGACCGCCGAGCAGTTGCTGTCCGCGGGGCGCACTGTCTGCAGTGCAACCAGCAGCGGCATGAGCTCCGCGGACGCGCTCAAGGTGGTCCAGAAAGATCTCAGGGTGTCGGTGTCTGCTGCGGGCGATATTGTCGCCGCCGCCGTGGTCCACCTTGGATGCTGAGTCTTATTGCTGGAAGCGGTATCCCATCCCTGCCTCGGTCAGCAGATGGACCGGGCGTGACGGATCGTCCTCCAGCTTGCGCCGTAGCTGAGCCAGGTAGACCCGCAGATAGTGGGTCTCCTTCGCGTAGGCAGGGCCCCACACCTCTTTGAGCAGCTCCTCGCGGCCGACGAGCTTTCCGCGATTGCGGACCAGCATCTCGAGCATGCCCCACTCGGTGGGGGTCAGATGGACCTCTGAGCCGTTCTTGGTCACCTTCTTCGCGGCCAGGTCGACGGTGAACGACGACGTTTCGATGACAGGTTCGTCGGTGTCGGAGGCCGCCGCGCCGCGACGTACGGCCGCCCGCAGCCGTGCCAGAAATTCGTCCATGCCAAAGGGTTTGGTGACGTAGTCGTCGGCGCCCGCATCCAGTGCTTCGACCTTGTCCGACGAGTCGGTGCGGGCGGACAGCACAATCACCGGCGCGGTCAGCCAACCACGCAGTCCGGCAAGCACTTCGATCCCCGACATGTCGGGCAGACCGAGGTCCAGCACGATGACGTCGGGACGGTGATCGGCCGCCTCGCGTAGCGCTTCGGCTCCCGTGGCGGCGGTACTGACGTCGTAGCCGCGCACCGACAGGTTGATGCGCAGCGCCCGCAGGATCTGCGGTTCGTCGTCGATGACGAGCACCCGTGTCATGACGCGTCCTTCGGTGCGGCCAGGTCGATTTCGACGGTGAGCCCACCGCCGGGCGTGTCGGTGACGGAGATCGCGCCGCCCATCGCCTCGACGAACCCGCGGGCGACCGAAAGGCCGAGGCCGATACCGATGCTGGTGTCGTGGTCGCCGAGCCGCTGGAACGGAGCGAACACCGCCTGCTCGGTGCCGCGCGGTATGCCCGGCCCCTCGTCGATCACGGCGATCAGCACGCGGTCACCGACCTGGCCGGCGGTCACCCGCACCGGGCTGTCCGGGGCATACCGCAGCGCGTTGTCGACGAGGTTGGCCAGCACCCTCTCCAGCAGGCCGCTGTCGGCCATCACCACCGCGTCGGCGACGTCGACCTTCACCCGGTCCAGTCCGCGCCGACGAAAACCGGTGACGCCCTTGCTGATTCCGAGCAATGCGCGCTGCGCAGTCTCCTCTAGGTACACGCGCCGCAGCTCCGGCCGCAGGACTCCCGCAGCCAGGCGCGACGAGTCGAGCAGGTTGCCGACGAGTGCGGTGAGCTGGTCGAGGGACTCCTCGATGGTGGCCAGCAGCTCGGCGGTGTCTTCGGCGGAGAAGTCGATATCGTCGCTGCGCAAACTGGAGACTGCGGCCTTGGCAGCCGCCAGCGGGGTGCGCAGATCGTGGCTGACCGCCGACAGCAGTGAGCGACGAAGTTCGTCGGCCTGTGCAATGGCTTCGGCCTTACCGGCCTCCTCGGTGAGCTCCCGCTGCTTGACCAGACCCGCCGCCTGCTTGGCGACCGCGCCCAGCACCCGGCGGTCACGGGCCGCGAGCTTCTTGCCCGCCATGAGCATCCAGTATTCGTCGTCGCCCACCTCGATGGCGGTGTCAGCGGTGTCGACGTCCACGCAGGGATCTTTGCCCACACACCCGACGATGGCGGGTCCATCGGGCCCTTCGTGCAGCAGGCTGACAGCGCGCTGCGAATACGTCTCGCGAACCCGCTCCAACAAGGTGTCGAGATCCGCGCCGCGCAACACCGACCCGGAGAACAGCGCGAGGAGTTCGGCTTCTTGCGACGCTCGCCCGGCTTCCCGGGCGCGGCTCGCAGCCCCGTCGACAAGCACGGCGACCGCGATGGCCACGAGCAGCAGCACCACGACGGTGACGGCACTGTCGGGTTCGGCGATGGTGAAGGTGTGGCGCGGCTCCACGAGGAAGTAGTTGAGCAGCAGCCCCGACAACACCGCACAAAGCACGGCAGGGGCCACGCCGCCGAGCAGTGCGACGACGAGCACCCCGATGAAGAACAGCGCGCTCTCGCCGCCAACCCCGAGCAGCGGGTCGAGAAGCCCCACGATCAGCGCGGCAATCGCGGACGGAACGGCAACGGCGGCAAGCCAAGACACCACATGGCGGTCACGCGGCAACAGTCGCGACCACGCGAAGCCACGGGGAGTCTCGTCGTGGGTGACCATGTGGACGTCGATCTTCCCGGACTGCTGCACCACCGAGACGCCGATGCCTTCGTCGAAGATGCGCGCCCATCGCGACCGCCGGGAGGTGCCGAGGACCAGCTGGGTGGCGTTCTCGTCGCGCGCGAAATCCAGCAGCGCGCTTGGCACGTCGTCCCCGACGACCGTATGGAGGGTGGCGCCGAGACTGGCGGCCAGCTCGCGCACCTTGCCCATCTGCGGTGCGGAGACGCCCGCCAGCCCGTCGCCGCGGACGACGTGCACGACCATCAGCTCGGCACTGGATTTCGATGCGATGCGAGATGCCCTGCGTACCAAGGTTTCCGACTCCGGTCCGCCGGTGACCGCGACGACGACGCGTTCGCGTGCCTCCCAGGTGTCGGTGATCTTGTTCTCTTCGCGGTATTTCTCCAGAGCGGCGTCGACCTGGTCGGCCAGCCACAGCAGCGCAAGCTCTCGCAGTGCGGTCAGGTTGCCGCGCCGGAAGTAGTTGGACAGCGCCGCGTCGACACGCTCGGACGCATACACGTTGCCGTGGGCAAGCCTGCGCCGCAACGCTTCCGGCGTGATGTCGACCAGCTCGATCTGGTCGGCTGCCCGCACGATTTCGTCGGGGATCTTCTCCTTCTGCTCGATTCCGGTGATCTGCTCGACCACATCGTTGAGGCTTTCGAGGTGCTGGACATTGACCGTCGAGATGACGGTGATCCCGGCGTCGAGAAGCTCGTTGACGTCCTGCCAGCGCTTGGGGTTCTTGCTGCCGGGAGTGTTGGTGTGAGCGAGTTCGTCGACCAGCACCACCTGAGGCTCGCGTTCCAAGACCGCGTCCACGTCGAGTTCGGGGAATTGCCTGCCGCGGTACGGGATGTACTTCGGCGACACCAGTTCGATGCCCTCGATGAGGTCAGCGGTCTTCTTGCGGCCGTGTGTCTCGACGACCGCGGCGACGACGTCGGTGCCGCGTTCCAGCCGGCGATGCGCCTCGCCGAGCATCGCGTACGTCTTACCGACGCCAGGGGCAGCGCCTAAGTAAATGCGCAGCTCACCGCGCTTGCGCGGGTAGTCGGGCGACGTCACGTAACCATCATCCACCTGGGTACTTCTCATCGAGCGCGATATTCAGCGCCAACACGTTGACGCGGGGTTCACCGATGAAGCCGAGGATGCGGCCTGCGGAGTTGTCGGCGACGACCTGTCTGATCTGGTCTGCACTGACACCGCGGGCGGCGGCCACCCTACGGATCTGGATGTCTGCGTAGGCCAACGAAATGTCGGGATCCAGACCGCTGCCGCTGGCGGTGACGGCGTCGGCGGGGACCTGCGGGTCGGCAGCAGCCGCGCCGCGGACCGGCACGATCTGCCCGGTGCTGTAGTCCTGGCCGTGCTTGGCGCATTCGACGCGCACACCTTCGTAGGTGTCGACGAACGGGGTCGGCGTCGTATCGCAGGGTTCGTTGACGCTGACCACCTTGGTGGGGTGGACGACGTTGCCACGCGCGTCGCGCTGACCGATCACCGACAGCACAGCCCCGACACCGTCCCCGGTGCAGAACGGCCTGGTTGCGTCGACGCCGTCGAGTTCGCCGATCGCGGCGCTGCGCTGACAGACCAGGGTGAGCAGGCTTGGCTTGTCCGGTGTGTCGACGATGCTCTCCGGTCCGAGGTTGCTGGCGCTGGTGGCAAGGGGGTCGTAGCCGTCTCCGGCATTTGAAGCCCGGCTCTGGAAGTACTGCGGCAGCGGCTTGCCGTCGCCGTCGGTGAACGACTGCCCAATAAGGCTGCTGCCCACCGGTTTTCCGTCCGCCTCGATGATCGAGCCGTTGGCCTGGTCGCGGAGGCCGGGGAGCTGGGCGACGAGCCAGATGAACAGCGGATAGCCGAAGCCGAGGATGACGGTGAAAACCAGGAGTGCTCGAAGCGCCGCGGTGTGTTGACGAACAATGCTGGAGAATCTCATGTCACATTCCGGGGAGTAGTTGGATGACCAGGTCGATCAGCTTGATACCGATGAACGGCGCGATGATGCCGCCGAGCCCGTAGATGTAGAGGTTGCGGCTCAACAGCTTTGAGGCGCTGCTCGGCGTGTAGCGCACACCCCGCAGCGACAGCGGGATCAGCGCGACGATGATGATCGCGTTGAAGATCACCGCGGACAGGATCGCCGACTGCGGGCTGTGCAGGCGCATGATGTTCAGCAGATCCAGACCGGGAAACAGCGCGACGAACATCGCCGGGATGATGGCGAAGTACTTCGCGATGTCGTTGGCGATCGAGAACGTCGTCAATGCGCCGCGGGTGATGAGCAACTGTTTGCCGATCTCGACGATCTCGATGAGCTTGGTCGGGTCGGAGTCGAGGTCGACCATGTTGCCGGCCTCTTTGGCCGCCGACGTGCCGGTGTTCATCGCCACGCCGACGTCGGCCTGCGCCAACGCAGGAGCGTCGTTGGTGCCGTCACCGGTCATGGCGACCAGCCGCCCGCCGGCCTGTTCCTTCTTAATCAGCGCCATCTTGTCTTCGGGGGTGGCTTCGGCGAGGAAGTCGTCGACACCTGCCTCGTCGGCAATGGCCTTGGCGGTCAACGGGTTATCGCCGGTGATCATCACCGTGCGAATGCCCATGCGACGCATCTCGTCGAACCGTTCCCGCATGCCCTGTTTGACGACGTCCTTGAGGTGGATAACGCCGAGCACCTCGGCGTTCGTGGGGTCGGTGTCGTCGGTGACGACCCGCCCGACCACCAGGGGAGTGCCGCCCGCAGCCGAGATGCCGGCGACGATGTCGCCGAGTTCGGTGGGGATGTTGCCGCCTTCGGTGCGGATCCATTCGGCCACGGCAGCGGCGGCGCCTTTGCGCAGCCGCTGCTCGCCGAGGTTGACGCCCGACATCCGGGTCATGGCGCTGAACTCGATCCAGTGCGCCGTGTCGAGTTCGCCGGGAGTCCGGGCCCGCAGCCCGTATTCCTGCTTGGCGAACACGACGATGGAGCGGCCTTCCGGCGTCTCGTCGGCGAGGCTGGACAGCTGCGCCGCGTCGGCAAGCTCCTCGGGTGTGACCCCGGGCAGCGGCACGAACGCCGCGGCCTGCCGATTGCCCAGCGTGATGGTTCCGGTCTTGTCGAGCAGCAGCGTGTTGACGTCGCCCGCCGCTTCGACGGCGCGGCCCGACATGGCCAGCACGTTGCGTTGCACGAGCCGGTCCATGCCGGCGATGCCGATGGCCGACAGCAGTGCGCCGATGGTGGTCGGAATCAGGCACACCAGCAGCGAGACCATCACGATGCCGGTCACACCGTTGCCGTTGAGCGCCAAGCTATCCGGCACGCCGGGGTTGTTGGCCTTCGAGAAGATGGCCAGCGGTTGCAGCGTCGCGACCGCGAAGACGAAGATGATCGTCAGTGAGGACAGCAGGATGTTCAGGGCGATCTCGTTGGGCGTCTTCTGCCGGTTCGCGCCCTCGACGAGGGCGATCATCCGGTCGATGAAGCTCTCGCCCGGCTTTTGGGTGATCTGGACGACGATGCGGTCCGACAGCACGGTGGTGCCGCCGGTGACCGCTGACCGGTCGCCGCCCGATTCGCGGATGACGGGCGCGGATTCACCGGTGATGGCCGACTCGTCCACCGACGCAATACCTTCCACGACGTCACCGTCGCCGGGGATGGTCTGGCCGGCTTCGACGACGACGACGTCGCCCTGCTGCAGCAGCGGTGCGGCGACTTCTTCTTCGCGCCCGGGCGTTCCGGATGTCCAGCCGATGAGGCGCCGGGCCATGGTGGCTGTCTTGGTCCGCCGCAGTGACTCGGCCTGCGCCTTGCCGCGGCCCTCGGCGACGGCCTCGGCCAGGTTGGCGAAAACGACTGTCAGCCAAAGCGATATCACGATCAGCCAGGCGAACCAGGACGGCTCGACGATGGCGAGAATGGTGCTCCACGCGGCGCCGATCTCGACGATGAACATGACGGGGTTGCGCCACAGCGTGCGAGGGTCGAGCTTGCGCAGCGCGTCGGGGAACGCCTTCCACAGCATCTGCGGATCCAGCAGGCCACCCTGCACGCGCTTCTCGACCTTCGGAGCTATGGGGGTCGCTACGAGTGTGGGCGTGGACATCAGTGGATTCCTTCAGCGAGGGGCCCGAGTGCGAGCATGGGCAGGAAGGTCAGGGCGACCAGGATCAGCGTGACGCCGGCGACCATGCCGACGAACTGAGGCCGGTGCGTGGGCAACGTGCCGATGGACTCGGGAGTCTTGCCCTGCTTGGCCAGCGAGCCGGCCAGCGCCAGCACGAAAATGATTGGCAGGAACCGGCCGAACGCCATGGCCAGCCCGAGTGCCGTGTTGTACCAGTCGGTGTTGACCGTGATGCCCGCGAAGGCTGATCCGTTGTTGTTGCCCGCGGAGGTGAACGCGTACAGCACCTCAGAGAGCCCGTGTGGCCCGGTGTTGAGCATGCCGGCGCGTTGGCCCGGCATGGCCATCGCGACGGCGGTGCCGGTGAGCACGATCAGGGGAGTGACGAGGAAATACATTGCGGCGAGCTTGATCTCGCGTGGGGTGATCTTCTTGCCGAGGTATTCGGGAGTGCGGCCGACCATCAGTCCGGCGACGAATACGGTGATGATAGCCAGAACCAGCATGCCGTAGAGGCCGGAGCCGACGCCGCCGGGGGCGACCTCGCCGAGCTGCATGTTGAACAGCGTGACCATGCCGCCGAGGCTGGTGTAGGAGTCGTGGAAGGAGTTGACCGCGCCGGTGGAGGTCAGCGTCGTGGCGTCGGCGAATACGGCGGAGTTGGCGATGCCGAAGCGTTGTTCGACACCTTCCATGGCCGAGCCGATGGCGGTGGGAACCGTTCCGTGGTGCTGCAATTGGAAGAGCAGCATCAGGCTGACGCTGATGGTGGCGATCACACCCATGGCCGCGACGATGGCGTAGCCCTGCTTCTTGGCGTCCACCATCCGGCCGAAGGTGCGCGGCAGGGAGAAGGGGATTGCCAGGAGCAGGAAGATCTCGACCCAGTTGGTCCACGCGTTGGGGTTCTCGAACGGGTGCGCGGAGTTGGCGTTGAAGAAGCCGCCACCGTTGGTGCCGAGTTCTTTGATGGCTTCCTGGCTGGCGACCGGCCCGCCGGTGATGGTCTGCTGTCCGCCGGCGAGGGTGCTGACGATCTGGTCGTGCAGGTGGAAGTTCTGGATGACGCCACCGGCGAGGAGGATGAGTGCGGCAATCACCGACAGCGGCAACAGGATTCGGATGGTGCCGCGGACCAGGTCCACCCAGAAGTTGCCGAGTTCGCCGGTGTTGCGGCGGGCGAGGCCGCGGATGAAGGCCATGGCGACGGCCATGCCCACTGCGGCGGAGACGAAGTTCTGCACGGCCAGGCCGGCCATCTGGACGAGGTGGCCTTGGGTGGATTCACCGGAATAGGCCTGCCAGTTGGTGTTCGTGACGAAGCTGACGGCGGTGTTCCAGGCCAGCGCGGGCGTCATCGGTGTGCCGGGGTCGGTGAGGTGAAGCGGCAGCTTGCCCTGCACGAGTTGGAAGATGAACAGGAACAGGATGCTGACGGCGGAGAATGCGAGCACGCTGCGGGCGTAGGCGCCCCAGGTCTGTTCGGATTTGGGGTCGGCTCCGATGAGGCGGTAGATGACGCGCTCGCCGCGCAGGTGCTTCTCGGAGGAGTAGACGCGATACATGTAGTCGCCGAGCGGCACGTGAACGGCCGCGAGAGCGAGGATGAGCGATGCGAGGAAGAGAATCCCCGCGGTCGTCGTGGTCACTAGAACCTCTCGGGGAAGAGCAGTGCGGCGAAGAGGAACACGGCGATCAGGATCGCCAGTGCCAGGCCGACGAGGTTTTGGATCACAGTCCTTCGACCAGCCTCTGGATCAGGCCGAGCAGGGCGAAGATCGCCATGGTCAGAACGATGTACACCACTACGGACATGTCGCTCCGTCGTTTACGGGCTGCCGGATTTCGACGGCCTGATACAGAATCGCCCCAGCTCAGGGGCGTTATGCTGGCCTTAACGGTTTCTTGACGGCGTCGGCTCGGGTCTTTACGGATTCCCTCGCCGAACGTTCGTTACCGCTCGAAAAATCGCGCAGATCTCGTGCACAAGAGAACGCTCGACGGGCCGGGGTAGCCTGCTCAGCGGGTGTATGGCCCCCATAGCCCAATTAGCTGAGTCTGCGGACTTAAAATCCGTTACAGGCGTACGTTTGGTGACGGTGGATCGCGATACGTGCATTTCACCGCTGCTGCAGCGGCTACTGGCGGATGCATGCATATGCTGGCTTAGGCTACACTTTCGGCTACAGTAGTCGGCTGTGAAGGTTGCCGGAATGAAGCGACGAACTCGTGGGGATGGCGGGCTCTACAAGCGTGCAGACGGGCTATGGATCGGGGTAGTGGAGATCCCGACCCATGATGGGGTGCGGAAGCGGCGCACGGTGTCATCGAAAGACAAGGGCGCCGCGCTCAATAAACTCCGGACTCTGCGGGCAGAGGTTGAGGCAGGGCGGGTACCGACGGCATCGAAGACCACGCTTGCGCAATGGCTGGCTCATTGGCTGGAGACGATCCACGCGCCGCAGGTCCGGCCCACGACGTATCGGTATTACGAACAAGTGATTCGCCTCTATCTTGTCCCCGCCCTGGGGGAGAAACGTCTGGACCGTCTCAATGCGGAAGATATCCGGGGAATGCACCGGGAGGTCCAGAAGACCTCAACTCGTAACGCGCAGAAGGCGCACCAGGTGTTGCAGAAGGCCCTGGCCGACGCGCAGCGCGAAGGCGTCGTGGTACGTAATGTCGCGCAAGGCATGGCGAAACCGAAGCATGCTGCCGCCGAGCGTGTCGCGCTTTCGGCGATCGAAGTTAAACATCTGTTGAGTACGGCATTTAATACTGAGGATCCGTTGGCAACGAGGTGGGCGGCGGCCTTCCTCACGGGTGCTCGTCAGGGCGAGTTGCTCGGACTTACCTGGGACCGAGTTGATTTCGACGCCGGGGTGTTCGACTTTGCTTGGCAACTTCAGCAGTTGTATGGCGACCTGCCAGCCGGCTTTGAATTCCGGCCATGCCATAAAGCACTGATCTGGACGCGACCGAAGTCCCGTGCCGGCAAGCGTGTGGTCCCTGTCGCCGTTCCGTTGCTCGGTTTGCTCCGAAGGCAACAGTCTCAGGGTGCCGGTCCAAATCCGCACAACCTGGTGTGGCATCACCCTGACGGGAGACCTGTGTCGCCGCGGGAGGATTTTCAGGCATGGAAACAGTTGTTGGCGAGGGCTGAAATGGACTCCGTTCCACTGCATATGGCGCGCCATACCGCGGCCACGATGCTGCAGGAGGCTGGGGTATCGGAGCAGACACGGATGAAGATAATGGGTCACTCTTCGGTCGAGGCGCATCGTGGTTACGTCCATGTTGATCACAGTCAAGCGAGGGCTGCAGTGGCGACGTTGGAAGGTCTGCTGCAGGGATGACCACCACGTAATCCCGGGTGCCGTGGTCGATCAATGCCAATTCCCGCCCTACGAGTTGTCGGTGGCGCCGATCGAGGCATCGACGCCGGCTTCGATGAGCCATTGCGACTGCGGGTCCAGATCGCGTGCTCGATAGCGTCCAGGACCAGTTGGGCGGTCATGCCGGTCGCGGTGCGCCACCCAACGATCCGCCGGGCATCGGCGTCGATCACAAACGCCACATACATCCACCCGGACCACGTTGAACCATAGGTAAAGTCCGCTACCCACAACGTGTTTGGCGTATTTGGCTTTCCCCGCCGGGTACCGGGAAGACCGAGTTCGTCCATCAGCCGATCGACTGTGCGGCGAGCCACCGCGATGTCGGCAAGGCGGCATCGCCATGCCCCGTGCGTCCCGCAGACCGCATAGTTCTCCCGGTGCACGCAGGTGATCCCGGTCTTGAGTTCCTCATCGCGGACCTGACGCCTGGACGGCCGCTTGCGGCGAACGCATGCGCCGTGAACCTGTTTGTGGGTGTCGATGTAGTGGAGGATCACCGACTGTGGCGGTCGAGCTCTGCCGCGAAGAACGGTCGATGCATGTTTCAGAATATCGTTGGCACGCTCGAGTTCTCGGTTCTCAACCCCAATCTCCGGAGCTCCTCGGACATCTCATGCGATGGCTGTCCCAACCGGTGAAGCGAGGCGGCGCGCAGATCACGCCGAGTCAAGCCCTCCAGCTGTATACCGTTCATTAGCCTCAAGTTCAGAACGGCAGTCACTTCTAGAAACGTCTAGCGACACACGGAATGCTTGCCTCGGCGAACATAGACGCAGATAGAGCCCGTCAACGTCGCCAACTCAGCTACCCATTGTTAGTGAATTTAGTTTCTAATACAAACGTATTGCTTCTTGTTACTGGCAAATATTAGCTTTGACTGCATGTCCGCATCGACGATCAAGATTCATGGGTATGCCTGCCGGACCATCCGGGAGCTAAAAGGTAGAAGAGCGGGAGAGCTTGCGAAAAAGCTTCAGGTTGACCGCTCGTACATCACCCGTATTGAGCTTGGCTATGCGCCTCGCGTGAGCAGTGTCTTCTATTCAAGACTGCTAGCGGAGTTAGGCATCTCTGATCATCGAGTGCTGATGGCCGATCCCCCAGGGCGTGCAGCGCCCGCGTGTGGCCGCGCCGCAACCGCCGTCGACGGGGCCTGAGGTTCGTTCCGCGAGTAGGGCGGATGTTATTCGTTTAGCAAACGATTTGGATGCAGGAAAGATTGGTAAACAATGACTAGTATCAATAGTGAAGCAACTTGTCAAATCGCGGAGCCGGATAAGGACGAAGCGGATATCGAATCGCTTGCGGTGTTGATGAGCTGCCTCGATGCGCTGGCCCAGCAACTTGCTGCGCGGTCGGGTACGGCATTGGCGGTTGCAGTAAGGCCAGCCGACGGCGTGGCCGCGCTGCTGACATACGAGGAGACTAGGCGGGCGCTCGGCTACGGTCCGTGGGACGAGCTGCCATGACGGATGTCCTCGGGGCCGAACCTTCGGGTATCGCCTATGCGCGGGAGTGGGCGGCAGCGTTGGTCGGAATCTCGCCGGACACGCTCGACCGTGAACGCCGTGCCGGGCGGATCTGCCCCAAGTATGTGGGGACCAAGCCAATCTATCCCGTCGACGAGCTGCGGCGATGGCTGGATGCGCTGCCATCGGAGCCTAAGGGGGCGGTGTGATCCCGTACTGTTACCGGTGCTTCGCGTTTCATCATTCCTATGAATGCGCGGGATATGATCTGCGCCAGCGGATCTGGACTCTGATCGGCAGCCTCGCATTGCCTGTTCTGTGTGTGATAGTCGTGGTCTGGATCTGGAGGTGACCCCCGCGTCGCCAACTACCTGGAAGAGCCACGCTGTTCGAGCGCTGGAGATCGACGACAGTGCGATGGCGGATGCAGAGGACGAGCGATGACGGCGACCTACGATCCGCTGGTCGTGACGTTGGTGGTGCGGGACGGGCATCGGATGTCGCTGAGCCACGCGGATCGCGTGGCTGCGGTACATGAGTTTTCGCGACTTGGTAAGTCCGCCAAGGAGATCAGCCAGTTGCTCGGCATCTCCGAACGTCACGTCCTCCGCCTCCGCCATGAATCGATGCCGCCACCAGACTGCGATCCCCGGGTCGACTATGAATTCGAGACCGATGCCGAAGAACTGGGCGCTATTGCCATGGACATCGTCCAAGGAGTGCGACGACGCGACTTGATGGAGGTGCTTGGCTCGTGCGTGGATCTGTCGGCCTGGCACCCTGCGAAGACGGCGCAATTGCTGTGTGCACTGGCGGCATTCGTGAACCCGGACGAGTCGCCAGATGTTCTGGCGCGCCGGGCGTATGAAGCTCTCACTCATTGATAGCACCGCCCAGTGTTCCCGTCGGTCTTCTGCGAGAAAGGACGGTTGAAGGTGGCACGTGAGTTCGGCAAGATCTGGTTCTCCATGTTCACCGACACCGACTTCTGCGCGCAGCCGGTGACTGACAAGCTGCTCTACATAGTGCTGTTGGCGCAGCCGGCGTTGAACTACGCAGGGGTTCAGCCACTGAACCTGCGGAGGTGGCGCAAGGCACTGGTGGACGGGGACAGGATGCCCACGGAGACCGAGGTTATGGAGTCGCTGACGCGGCTGGAACGGCGCCGCTATGTATTCACCGACGACGAAACCGGCGAGACGCTGGCGCGATCGTTCATGCGGCGCGATCAGGTCGACAAACAGCCCAATGTGATGCTGTCGGCACTGCGTGCGGTCGCTCATGTCGAGTCGCCCAAGCTGGCTCGGGTACTGCTGGAGGAGCTGAGTCGCATTGCCCTTCCGACTATCGCGGGAACCAGCGATAAGGCAGCAAAACTGCGACAGAGTCTGGGACACGCACGCGGCCATGCGATGCAACACTTGGAAAGGCTTTCGGAAGGATTGCCCGAAGTCTTCCCAGAACCCTTCTCCGAAGAGCTCCGGGGAGGGATATCTGAAGGGATTGCGGCACCCTTGCGTGAAGCCTTCAGCCCGCCTGCGCAAACGAATGGGTTTCCGCAAGCCTTGCCGGAAGCCTTCTCCGCAGGGTCGGTTGTGGTTGAGGTTGGGGTTGAAACCTCCCGTGTCGTAGGTGGTCTCGTGGGGGAGCAGCCGATGCCGCCCCACTGTCCACGCCACCCCGGCGGCACCGACGCGCCCTGTCGCGCCTGCCGGGACTGCCGCGAGCATCATGAATCCTGGCTCGCGTCGCGAGCCGCGGACGCCCGATCCGCCCGGTCACGTGCCGAGGTAGTCGCCAAGTGCGCGGCCATCGCCCGGTGCCACCTCTGTGACGAGGACGGATACCGACGTGGGCTGGTGTGCGACCACGTGGACCGCACCGAAACGGCGCGCCGTGGCACCCAGTTGGTCAGAGACGCCATGAGCACGTCGAGGACTGCATGATGAATCAGCGAGCAGGCGATGGCCAACGGTGTACGCATTGTTTCGGTCAGGCGCAGCTGTACTTGTGCTGGAAATGCGGCAAGGCTGTGCGCCAGTTGCTGATCGGCATGAAGATTCGTGATCGTGACGGTCGAGTTGCCAATGTCGAGCCGGGGATCATCTGGTATTTGGATCGGCTGACCGAATCAGCTGTAGGGCAGGCCCGGGTAGGTTCCGGCGGCAAGGTCGGACCGGGGAGCAAGGTGCTGCTGGGTGATCAGCGGGCGTCGGCCTTGGGTCGGCAGATCCACAACACTTTGTCGATGTGGGCGCGGCTGGTTACCGAGAATCGCGGCGTCCCCTTCATGCCGATCAGGTCGGTGGGGCCGAGTTTCGTTGGACCGCTTCCAGTGGGATGGCGCCGGCTGCCGGCGCGGTATGAGGCTTCGTCGGCGGACATGGCGCGGTGGCTGGCCTATCACATCACCGCGGTGATGTGCGAGCCGGATGCCAACGAGTTCTATGTCGAGATGGAAGCCGCGGTGAAGGATATCCGCAGGATCATCTACCCGGCACCGTCGGTTCTCATCGGTGCTTGCCCGACGGTCACCGGTGAAGGTGAGAACGGGCCGATCGTCTGTTCGACACCGTTGTATGGGGATCGTGACGATGTCGAGGTGCGCTGCCGGCATTGCCGCCAAACGTATTTGACGGCGGATCTGTACGACTACACCAACGAGCGGATCCACGGTGAGCTGTTGTCGGCCAACCAAATGTGGCACGCGCTGCATCTGGTGGGCGCCGACACCGGGTCACGGTCCACCTTTTTCAAGCTGTTGGCCACCAAGGTGGCGCCGCGCTCGTACGAACACGAGGACGGTTCGCGCAATCAGAAGCGTTCTCAGCGGCCGCTTTACAGTTATGACGACGTGGTGGCGGCGCTGGAGACCGTCACCAAACGGTCCTCGCGGCGGCGGAAACGAGCGCAGAGCTCGGAAGTATCAGCGCCGCAAAGTTTCTGAGAAAGCATCTATCGGTTGGCGCTTGCTGGCTTGTAGACTGGCGGCGTAACGGCACAACTGTGACCGGATTCGGCTGACGCGCTCGACGTCACCATTCCCTTTCCCATGACGGCGATTTGGGCTGTCCCATTCGTCGCTGGGCCTCGTTCATCGGTGTTCTTACTCTGCCTGCCCGAAGGAGAACTGTAGGTGAAGGTTCCGTATTTGAACCTCGGTTGGCGGTCGGCCGGCGCGCGAATGGTCGTGACGCATGAGGGTGGGCAAGCATTCGTTGAGCTATTGGACGCCAACAACTTCCAGCTGCTGTCCCAGGACCAGATTCACGACTATTACGGCGGCACGATCTCGGGGTTGGAGTGGGCATTCGAGATTCCGCATGACGACAACTGGTACATAGCTGGAGTAGGCGATGGGCAACTGCGCGTCGACGACATCCTGCCGAGAGTGGGACCACCTCCGGGCGGTCCTGGGCAGCCGATGTCAGATACACAGATCCGCGACCCGCTCGACGACATGCTGGGCGGACAGGACCTTAATCCTGCTGAGAAACAGCGGCTTTCAGAGATTCTCAACAATGAACTCCGGCAGGCGTCGGCCCAAGGACTCAGCGCGGACGATGCCTACGCCCGCGCCGAGAACGCCGCGGTCTCATACATGGCGTCCGAGCTGCATCGCTCGTACGTGCGAAAGGCAACCCGGTTGGGCACGTTCGCCGATGCCCGTAGGACGACCTCTGGGGACTTTCTGTCACGGGCCAGCGGTGCGGTCATTCCCGCAGCTCGCGATGCGAAAGGCGACCTGATCTGGGTGGACAAGGTCACCGGTGCGCGTGTCGCCGAGGGGGCGCCCAACTCCATGACGATCCCCGAGCGTGGCTACTACCACCTTGGCCACGAGTTCGGTTACGAGAACTGGCGTGTCCTGCGACAAGCCATGGAAGAGGGATGGACGCAACAGGAACTCAACGACTTTATGAACCAGCACGGTAACTACCGACTGGAGACGCCGAGTGAAAACCTCAGCCATGCTCACGAGGATCGCAGCCCCTACGTCCCGAATGCCGAATGGACTCCTCATCGCATCTTGGAGGGCGCGGCGGCGGGTGGTGGCGCGGGCACCGGAACTGCACCATTCATAAATGCTCCGCCGAACCTGCCCAACGTGCTTGATCATCCGCCGGTCGGGGTCCCACCGGTGTCAGGCAACCAGCCGCCGACACCTGCGATTCCGCCCCTGCAGCCGACGCCAGCGCTGCCGCCCTGGTTACTCGATCCGTCGGCAGGTCACACGCCAGAGACGAACCCCCTCCTCGGCCCGTACGGCGTGAACATTGACGCTGCGCCCGCTCCCGTGGCGCCGCCTTCGACCGGGCTACCGCTGCCCCACCTCCCCGATGTGAATCTTCCGGACATCAGCGTGTCACCCGAGGCCGCCGAAAACGCAGGCAAAGCGGGCACTGTCGGCGCCGCCGGGCTTCTCGTCTGGCTGACGATGATCTTCGTACAAAATTGACTCCACCGAACGATCTCCCCATGGGTGAGGAGCGCCGGCCGGAGGCAGTGTCGTCGGTCATCGAGGTCGTTGGCCGCCATGTCAGCGAGCTGACGCCGGTCCCACCCGAGGACCTGCCAATGTGCTTGCCGGGATTAAGCATCCCTTGGGGATGGCGCATCGGACACCCCGAGAACAGCCCTGTATTGCCGACACGGGTCGCGGTCTGCGGACGAGACTCAGTGCCCGGCTGGGATGGCTGCGAAATCATTAACGCATTCAGCTTCACTGGATTCGCGGCCGAAAGTGAGGTTCGGAAGAACGCCGACTGCACGCTGCGCGATTTCAACGCCAGCAGTATCGCCTCGTACACGTTGGCGGCGCCGTCTGAGCCAGGGGTGGCGGCAGTACGTACCAGTGGCTACTTCGACCTCGTCGGCCGTCGGATCTGGGCGCAGTACAGCACATACGTCTGTGGGTCGGAAACACCGCGCGACGGGCTGCTCATCGAACACTGCATCTTCGTCGGCTCAGATTCGCGCGCTCGGCTCCGGGACGACGTTTCTGAACTCAGCGACGCCGTCCACGAGGCGTTCCTCACCCTGCTCGATACAGTGGACGATGACGGCCCCACAACCCCATTTTGCCAGTGATGGAGGTTCACTAAGATGGCACGTAGCGGCAGACCCCCAAAAATTGACCCACTCAAGCCAATTCACAGAGCAGTCATGGATAACGATGTCTCAACCTTCAGCGTTGAACTGTCCGCGGGCAACGACATCAACGCCCCGGGCCCAGAAGGCATGACGCCGCTCCATATCGCCGCTCACAGAGGAAACGTTGAATTTGCGAAGGCACTGCTCGATTCCGGTGTCGACATCGACCCGATCAATGTCTGGGGCAACACACCATTGTGGGTCGCGATAATGGAGCAGCATCTCACCAGCCCCGATGGATCAATGATTCGTTTGCTGATCGAACGAGGGGCAGATCCCAACCGGAGTGAAGGGCATATCGCACCAGGGGATCTGGCGCCCGGGCTCGCCGAATTCCCGAAAGACTTGATCGATTTGATTGAGGCGAAGGCGAAACGGAGCTAGAGCGTCAGGTCACCTGCTACATGCAGCACTTCGATCGCAACTCTGGTTGTGTCACATCGACACTCTGGGCGGCCGCTCTTCGCCGTGGGCCGCGGCCGTACTTAGCAGCGGCTCCTTCGACGTCGGTGGCATGCGAATCTGGGCGCACAAGATCCCGTAACGCCTTGTTACAGGCGGCTGCGGGTTCGTAACCCACAATCTGATGACCCGGCACAGCGCCTCCCGTAGATTGCCGGACTTGACGATATCGAAGCGCCCATCGCGGGGCGTCCGCCGTGCTTGAGCGCGAGCTCCAGTGATCCTTGGCCTTCGACCAGTTTTGGCGCGCAGCTGCCGTGAGCGCTGTACCTCGCCGTCCGCCTAGGCAGACCCGGTGCGATTCTGACGGAACGTGCGCCGGTGGACCCCACGGTCGGCACCGCAGTCGCGCTCAAGCCGATCTCCACGGTGGGTGAATAGGCCCGAGCACACAAGGGATATAACGTTGTCTGCAAAATTCGACGTTGGTGCCAAACAATACCGCTGATCAGCAGCCCAAGGGTCACTTACCTAGACCCCGAGTCGTCATCGGTTACTGGAAGTATGGCTACAAATGTCACGCTTGGCGCGACCAAAACAACGAGCTGTGCTGATGCCTGTGTGTCCGCACCAATGAGTGACCCGCGTTCGCCCTGGCCGATCACATGGCCCGGACACAACACCTGGACCGCGATGGCGTTCAAATTCTGCCCCGGGGTTCTGCTCGTACGTGGTCGTTTCCCACAACACCTCAACAAGGAGATAGCGAATGTCCTATGAAGACAAGGCAACTGCCGAGGTCGATGCCATCACTGCGGTGTTGAGCGATGATCAGCGGATCGACGTGGCACAGGTGTATGCGCTACTGCAGGTGTCCGATCAGTTGAAGTCGGTGCGTGCGGTGCTCGACAACTTTGTGGCGAATCAGCTTCGTAAACCCTGTTAGCGCGACGTCAGCTGATGTCTGCAGACGCAAGCCGATGTCACTAGATCTGTTGCGGTACAGCAAATTAAGTCTTGGTTGCGGACAAACTCGTCTTGTAGACTGGGGTTCGCAACAGCGCAGCTGTGCCCGGAGCATGAGAACCCTGTCTGGTTTGGAATGCCCAGTCTGATTCTCTTACGTTCACCCCATGGCCGGCGTATTCAGGTGCGTCGCTTGGTTGGGTGTGCGTGGCCCGAATTCCTTGTGAAGGAGTCTCATGGCTAGTCTTGCGTTCTTCACTGTCACTGGCACTGTGAATTCGGTGGTGGTTGATTATGTGGACGTCGATACCCATCCTGATATCAAGCCGGTTTCGGCGATGGTGGACTTCATTCCGCGGTTGCCTCGGGGAAGTGTGATCTGGTCGCCGGGCCTTACTCCGCCGCAGGGGGTCATGTTGCCGGCGATTCGGGCGCGTATCGATTCGGATGGAATCCTGCGGACCATTGTCGGTGGTCTGGGGGTGGAGTTGGCGGCCAATACGCCCGAGCTCGGTGTGGACCAGTTGATTTATGACGTGGTGTTCAGCAAGGTGGTGCTGAACAAGTCCGAAGGCTACATCGCACCGTTCGCGTTCGAAGCACCCACGGGCACAGCCACTCTCGACCTCGCCACCATGTCCAGGCTACCGCCGAAATCTTCCACCACCTAAACCCGTCGGCGTGCGTCGCGTGATGTGAACGCTCAGCGGGGATCCCGTGCGCCGGTACGAGCCCCTCAGTTCTTTGGCTACCGGTAGTCCTAGCTCGCATTGGAGTGTCTGTGACGTATCGCTATTGGATGTTGGGTTATCGAGAGGCCGGGAATGGCGAGTCCACCCGGTTTTAGAGTCGGGTTGTTTGGTCTGGATTCAGTTGATATCGCAGGCCATCGGGCTGTGGGTGCACCTGCATGCCGCAGCGTACTCGGCTGACGTGAGGTCGCCCAGTGCCCAGTGCCCAGTGCCCAGTGCCCAGTGCCGAGTGTCGGTGCCGGGTGTTGCAACATCAGTTGAATCCTCCCTCAGCACTTGACATCTATAGGAGCGTCCTTCGCGACCTCCCTTCTCCGGCTCGGCCTCGGCTAGCTGCTTCTTCAAACAGGCGTTCTGCTCGCGCAGCTCTTTGAATTCTTTGGCGGCGTCAGTGTCCATATCGCCGTAGGCGCGGCGCCAGTTGTCCGACAACTGCGGGTGATCATTGATGACGGTGACGCGAAGGTCAGAGTAATGGGTTTCCTACGCCATAGGAGGTTAATAGGGTTGGTGTACAACATGTTTGATGTAACTAACTTGAAACACGATTTGGGAGCGCGAACCGCGGCGATCTCCTCTTCCGGCACACCCGTGCCGGGTGTTTCCGTACTTGTTGAGTTGAGGTCGCCGTGCATCTAGAGTGTCTCGTCCCTGCCGTCCTTGTGTCTGGATCAAGAGTCCGCTCGTGATCACCGTCGACTACGTAGATTTGGGGCGGCGTCCCCCTAGTACCGGCATCGCCGTTACCCACCAGGGAAGTGTGGCATACGTCGAGGTGATCACCGCTGACAACTTCCAGTTGTTGCGGGCCGAGAAGGATTATCAGTGCGTCTATAGCCAGCAGTTGAGCAATGGCCGGTTCACCTACACAATCCCGACTGATGATCATTGGTATGTTGTCGCCGTTGGCGACGGCACCTTGGAAGTTGACGTATTCCTGGGA
>DATFCF010000892.1:0-2232 GCA_035253445.1 Mycobacterium sp. | reverse complement strand
CCGGGCGCCGGGCCCCGAACCACGACGCCGGCGTTGGGATTGATGGCCGACACCCATCCAGTGATCGCCGCCGCGGCGGCGCACGACCGCACATCGGCGGGCGCGATCAGCACGACGAGGTCCGCAACATCCAGTGCGATTTCGGCCGCGGCGCTCGATCCTCTCGGCACATCGCAGATGACCGTGGCGCCGCCGCGACTGCCTGCATCGATCACCGCGCCAAGCGGTGCGGCGTCGATGTCGCCGCCCCCGCGGCCGCCCGACAGCACGCTGACCCCGTGGCGCCGGGGCAATGCGTCGCGCAGCGCCGTGAAGTTGAGCCGACCGCCCTGTAGTGCCAGATCGGGCCAACGCAGACCGCCCTCTGCCTCGGTGCCCGCCACCAAGTCGATGCCTCCGCTCCACGGGTCGACGTCGATGAGCAACGCGCCAGGGGCGGCCTGCGCGAGAGCGGTCGCGAACACCGAGGCGCCGGCGCCGCCGCGGCCGCCGGTCACCGCGACGACCGCACCCCGACGACCGTCATCGTGGGCGGCCTCCGCGGCGTCGGACAGTTCACCCATCAGCGCGCCGTCCTGAGCCGGCAGGGTGATGACGTGTTGAGCGCCGACGGCGATGGCGGCTTCCCAATCCTCCGCCGTCGGTTCGGTGCGGCCGACGAGGACGACGCGACCACGCCGTGGAAGAGCACGGTCGGCGCAGTGGCGAGCGGCATGCACGTCAAGCAGGACGGCTACCGCAGCGGCCCACACCTTGCGGCTCGACGGTTCGGCCGCATGCACCACTGGCAGGCCCGATGCCGCGGCGACTCGGTCGACGTCGTCGCGCAGCACTGGGTCGACGACCAGCGCCAAGATCCCGTTGATTGCGGTCATGACCCCCACCTTGCGGGCGGCCACCGACGCACCGCTATCGCAGTGAGGAAGTCTGGGGATAAAGCGCGATTTGTGCACAAACCTTGCGGTATCTAAGAAGTGAAAATCACATTCCGCAACCAAATGAGAGCGAAGAATCTGTCCGCTATGCGAACCCTCCCCCGAAAAAGAGACGACCCCCGCCAGGGGGGGAGGAGGCGGAGGTCGTCGTGTATCAGCCCCGGGGGGTCGGGCTGATGCACACTCGACATAAGCCGAGTAACGCTCACTATACACACGGCGGTCCGGATCAGCGCAAGTCCTGCTTGCGGGAGAAAGCACTAGCGACCAGGAAAGATTGCAGTCACCGGCACGTGTCGTGAACTGCCATTTTGTACAGTCTGTCGCGATTTGTCACGCAACGGCCCCTATGCTGGGCGTGTGACCGCATCCGATCCGGCTAGCGGGGGGCCGCTTGCGCCGCGACCGGGGATGCCGGCCGGCAGACCCATTCGCACCGCCGCGTTCTTCGATCTTGATAAGACAGTCATCGCAAAGTCCAGCACTTTGGCCTTCAGCAAACCTTTCTTCGACCAGGGGCTAATCAATCGGCGGGCCGTGCTCAAGTCGACCTACGCCCAGTTCCTGTTCCTGATGTCCGGAGCGGATCACGACCAAATGGACCGGATGCGCTCCTACGTCACGAACATGTGCGCCGGCTGGGACGTCGAACAGGTGAAGTCGATCGTCGGCGAGGCGTTGCACGACATCGTCGACCCGCTGGTGTTCGCCGAAGCCGCCGAGCTGATCGCCGACCACAAGCTGTGCGGTCGCGATGTGGTCGTCGTTTCGGCGTCCGGCGAGGAGATTGTCGCGCCGATCGCGCGTGCCCTCGGCGCCACTCACGCGATGGCGACCCGGATGGTCGTCGAAGACGGGCGCTACACGGGAGAGATCGCCTTCTACTGCTACGGCGAGGGCAAGGTGGAGGCGATCCGCCAACTCGCCGCCACCGAGGGGTACGCCCTCGAACACTGCTACGCCTACTCCGACTCGATCACCGATCTGCCCATGCTCGAAGCGGTCGGGCATCCGACCGTGGTGAACCCGGATCGCGCGTTGCGCAAAGAGTCCGCGACGCGAGGTTGGCCGGTGCTGACCTTCTCGAAACCGGTCTCCCTTCGTGACCGCATCCCGGCGCCGTCGGGCGCGGCCGTGGCCACCACCGCCGCGGTCGGCCTCAGCGCGCTGTTCGCAGGCGCGTTGACGTACTCGCTGCTGCGCCGGTTCGCTTTCTGACCGCATCGTTTTCGCGTTGCTGGCGAACCTGCCGTAACGATCCGGACTCGCCGAAAATTTGACACTTGCTGTGACGGTA
>DATFCF010000891.1:0-25058 GCA_035253445.1 Mycobacterium sp. | reverse complement strand
CCAGGAAGTGTCAATATGGCCGTACATATGTTGAACGCAGAAGAGACCATGCTGGTCGAAACGGTACGGGCGTTCGTCGACCGCGACGTCAAGCCCACAGTGCGCGAGGTGGAACACGCCAACGAATACCCCGAGGCGTGGATCGAGCAGATGAAGCAGATCGGCATCTACGGCCTGGCGGTCCCGGAGTCCTACGGCGGCTCCCCGGTGTCGACGCGGTGCTACGTGCTGGTCACTCAGGAACTGTCGCGGGGCTGGATGAGCCTGGCCGGGGCGATGGGCGGGCACACCGTCGTCGCGAAACTGCTGAGTTTGTTCGGCACCGAGGAGCAAAAGCGCACGTATCTGCCCGCGCTGGCGACCGGTGAGCTGCGCGCGACCATGGCCCTGACCGAACCGGGTGGCGGCTCGGATCTGCAGAACATGAAGACCACCGCGATGCGTACCGACGACGAACTGGTGATCAACGGGTCCAAGACGTGGATCAGCAATGCCCGCCGGTCCGGGTTGATCGCGCTGCTGTGTAAGACCGACCCTGCCGCACGACCCGCGCACAAGGGCATCTCGGTGGTGCTCGTCGAGCACGGCCACGGTCTCACGGTGTCGCGGGACCTGCCGAAGCTGGGCTATAAGGGGGTCGAAACGTGTGAGCTGACGTTCGACGACTTCCACGTTCCGGCATCGGCGATTCTGGGCGGCGAGCCCGGCAAGGGCTTCGCGCAGATGATGAAAGGCCTTGAGACCGGGCGCATCCAGGTAGCCTCCCGCGCGCTGGGGGTGGCCACGGCCGCGCTCGAGGACGCACTGCGATACGCCCAGGACCGGGAGAGCTTCGGCCAGCCGATCTGGAAACACCAAGCGGTCGGCCACTATCTGGCCGATATGGCCACCAAGCTGACCGCCGCCCGCCAGCTGACGCTGTACGCGGCCGACCGCTACGACGCCGGGGAGCGCGCGGACATGGAGGCAGGCATGGCCAAGCTGTTCGCTTCCGAGACGGCGATGGAGATCGCGCTGAACGCGGTCCGGATCCACGGCGGCTACGGCTATTCCACTGAATTCGACGTCGAACGGTACTTCCGGGACGCGCCGCTGATGATCGTCGGTGAGGGCACCAACGAGATTCAGCGCAACGTGATCGCCGGACAGTTGGTGGCCCGCGGCGGTATCTGATGAAAACCGAACCGGCGTATCAGGCGTTGCGCGAGCAGCTGCGCGACGAGATCGCCGCCGGCCACTACCGCGACGGCGTTCGGCTGCCCACCGAATCCGAACTCGTGGCCCGCCACGGGGTTTCGCGGCAGACGGTGCGGAGGGCATTCGTGGATCTGGTCGCGGAGCGCGTGGTGTATCGGGTGCCGGGCCGCGGCACCTACGCCAGCGAATCGGGGCGGCGATATCTGCGTCAGCTCGGCTCGATCGAAGACCTGATGAGCCTGTCCGACGACACCACCATGGAGGTGCTTCGTGGGCTGCGACGCGGCGTCGACGTCGACGCCGCGAGCCGGCTGCGATTGGACGACGACATCGTGTACTCGGTGGTGTTCCGCCGGCTGCACGACGGGGTGCCGTTCGTGTCGACGACGGTTCACCTGGCGTCGTCGGTCGCGCAGGCGGTGCAGGGCGCACCGGAACTGGCCGATGGTGCGGTCGGCACCAACACCGTCATCGGCCTCCTCGAGCCGTATCTGGCTGATCCGATTTCTGAAGCGGCGCAATCGATTACGGTGGCATCGGCCGACAAGGCGGTCGCCGATGCGGTGGGCTGTGTGCCCGGTCATCCGATGCTGCGGGTGGACCGGCTGTACTCGGACACCAGCGGTAGGCCTGTCGAGCTGTCGGTCAGCCATTTCCTGCCCGAGCAGTACACCTACAGGGTGACGTTGCGCAGGTCAGGCTGACTCGAAGGGTAGAAGCCACGCGCCCACACGCGGAATCGCGTGAAATCGTCTGTCTCCGACGGTGAAAAGGCCGGACGGTCCAGATACTGCTGATGCGCCCAGATCTCGACGTCATCGGGCAGCATTCGCTTTGCCGCGCAAAGCTGGTCGTCGTAGTCGGGGCCTTCGGACACCCAGTACGTGGCGAAGATGTCGGTGGTGGCCTCGTCGACCGGCGTCGGACAGATCGAGATGATCTGCAGTCCGTCGCCGTTGTCCTCGCAGTTGAAGCTCAAACCGACGCCATACCACCGCACTTCGACGGGATTGCCCGCGCCGAAGCGGACTGTGGCTTGCCAGCTGGACTCGTCCGAAACGGCGGCCAGCGCGGTCGGGCTGACGGGGACGTGGTGGACGAACCGGTAGTGCTGGCGGTCGACGGAGCTCTCGGCGACAACCTGCGGCTGCACGGTCACTGCGGCGAAGAACTGTCGTTCGGCAGGGCCGACTGGCCGGAACCAATGCCGGCCGACCAGGTCGCCGAGTCCGCCCCATTCGTCGGGCGCGGGCCATAGCGGGTCGCGGCGCCTCAGGTCGTGCCAGACGTAGACGCACTCGTTGAGTTCGGCGACCGGCCAGCACCGTATTCGGCTCTCGGCGTCGGGCGCCGACTCGTACGGGATGCGAACGTTGCGGCCGTCGCCGCTCCACACCCAGCCGTGGAACGGGCATTCGATACCGCCCTCGACCACCGAGCCGCCGCAGGACAGGTCGGCGCCCATGTGCTGACAATGGGCGTCCAGTACGCGGACCGCACCGTCGAGATCGCGGAACGCCACCAGGTCCGCGCCCAAGTAGTGCAACGGCTTGACGTCGCCGACCTCCAGATCGGCGCTCCAGGCCACCTGGAACCAGCCGGTGGGTCGCATGTGCGGCAACCCCATGTCGCCAGCCTGCCACTCTTGCGGTTTCGGCGTGGATAGTCGCGCTCAACGCGACCCAGCACACCGAAATCACTCGACGGCGTCGACCAGGCCCCACCGCAGCGCCGTCGCCGCATCGATCGGCCGGCCGGCCAGCACTAGGTACGCGGTGCGCCAGCGGCCGATTCGGCGGGTGATGCTCACCGTGCCGCCAGCGCCGGGGATCAACCCAAGGCTCAGCTCCGGCAGGCCGAGCACCGAATCCGGATGAGCCTGCACCCATCCGCAGTAGGCGGCCATCTCGAGTCCGCTGCCCAACACCTGGCCATGCACTTCGGCACGGCAGCGCCGGCCCAGCCGCGCGGTCAGCGCGTCGAGCACGAGCGCCGGGCTGTGGCGGGTACGGGCGAGATGGGCACTCGCCGGGTCGGCGAAGGTGCCGAACTCGGCGAGGTCGCCGCCGCTGCAGAACGACGGGCCGTTGCCCGACAAGATGACCTCGGCGATCGACGGGTCCAGGCGCGCCACCTCGAGTGCCTCCAGCAGCGCGGCACGGGCGTCCGTGGAGAACGCGTTATGTCGCCGCGGCCGGTTGAACCGGACCAGCAGCCGATCGCCGTCGCGCTCGGCGACCACCGGGTCGGGAATGTCGGGCAGCGGCACCGGTCCCCGCTCGGCGAGCCATCCTGCGAACTCCGGCCCCGCCTGCAACGTGGAATACGCCAGAGACTCCGTGATGACGCCGGCAAATGCGGGGCGCGCGGGGTCGAATGCACGCAGGACGTCGTCGCACACCGCCGCGGCCTGCGGCCAGCGCTCGCACCGTTCGGTGAGCTCGGCAAGCGCATCCGGAACCGAAGCGACTGTCACGCAACGCTTGTCGTCGGACTGGTCCTCGGTAAGCGTGAAAGTCGCGTCGTCGGAGGGTGATCCGACCGCGATGATGACTCCCCCGGCGAGTGCTCTCACGAGTATTTTTCAATCAGGCCCTGCTTGTACAGCTTGCCGGTGTCGGTGCGCGGCAGCTGCGCTTCGAACGAGATCGACCGCGGACACTTGTAGTGCGCCAACCGCTCTCGCAGCCACACCGACAGCTCCTCCGCGAACTCGTCAGTGGCGTCGGCGTGATCCAGGGTCTGCACGACGCCCTTGACGCGTTGGCCCATTTCGTCGTCAGGGATGCCGAACACTGCGGCGTCCACCACCTTGGGGTGAGTGACGAGCAGGTTCTCGGCTTCCTGCGGGTAGATGTTCACGCCGCCGGAGATGATCATGTGGTGCTTGCGGTCGGTGAGGAACAGATAGCCGTCCTCGTCGAGATACCCGACGTCGCCGACGGTCACCCAGCCATGCCGATCACGGGACTCGGCGGTCTTCTCCGGGTCATTGTGATAGACGAACGCCACCGGACCCATGTCGAAGTAGATCTGGCCGGCCTGCCCGGGCGGCACGTCGTCACCGTTCTCGTCGACGACGTGCGCGACACCGAACAACGGCTTGCCCACCGAGCCAGGATGTTTGAGCCAATCGTCGGCGGAGATGAACGTGATGCCTGCGCCCTCCGATGAGGAGTAGTACTCGTCGACGATCGGCCCCCACCACTCGAGCATCTGCTTCTTGATGTCGACCGGACACGGCGCCGCCGCGTGCACGACTCGCTTCAGACTGGAAACGTCATATGAATTGCGAACGGAGTCGGGCAGTTTCAGCATTCGGACGAACATCGCTGGAACGAACTGGCCATGCGTGACCCCATAGCGCTGAATGGCCTGCAACGTCTGCTCGGGATCGAACTTCTCCATCACCACCACCGTGACGCCCATCGCGTGCGCGCTCATCGTCCACAGGCACGGCGCGGTGTGATACAGCGGAGCGGGGCTGATGTAGATCGAATCGCCGTCGATGCGGATCGCCATGAGCAACGCCGACAGCATGTTCGGCATCTCAGTAGGCGGCAGGTGCGACAGCTCACGGCGAATTCCCTTGGGCCGCCCCGTCGTTCCCGACGAATACTGCAACAGGTCGCCTTCGATCTCGTCGGCGATCGGGGTGCCCGGCTCGTCGGCGACACATTCGGGGTAGCGCTGCCAGCCGTCGAGGTCGTCGTCGGCAATCATCAAGAGATCCGGCAGACCGCTCGGCAGGTGCTCCGCGAGCCCCTCGCACACCTTCACCATCGCGCTGGACCCGATGACCGCCTTGGCGCCGCTGTTGTCGACGATGTAAGCCGCCTCGGGTGGGGTGAGATGCGTGCTGATCACCGCGTAGTACAGGCCGCTGCGCCGTGCCGCCCACATCACCGTGTGCAGATGTTCGTTGTTCTCCATCAGCACAGCGACGGTGTCGCCCTCGGTCAGGCCCGCGCGCCGGAATCGATGGGCAAGACGATTGGCCCGCGCCTCCATCTCCGCAAAACTCACCTGCTTACCCGACGGGTGCAGGATGACGGCGGGCCTGTCGGGATGCGCTTCGGCGTGGTCGCGAATCTGCATGCGCCGACTTTACGACGCTGGAACTTGACGGCTGTCAAGCAGGTGATCGTGCCATCGGTTCGCTATCTGACGGACTGTTGCTGAACGGGTCAACATCTGGTCGCTATCCCGATTCATGGCACCGACACGCGGGTCCGGCTATATTGCTTGAAGAACTTCAGCAAACGACCGGGGATGTCTGTATGGCAACGTTCGACTACATCGTCCTCGGCGCGGGGTCGGCCGGCTGTGTGCTGGCCAACCGCCTGTCGGCGAACCCCGCGAACTCTGTGCTGTTGGTCGAAGCGGGCAGACGGGCCCGCAATCCGTACTTCCACATTCCGAAAGTCGGCGGGCGTCTCTTCGGCAAGGAGCGATACGTCTGGCAGTACCAGACCCTGCCATTCGGTACCGACAATGTTTACGAGGTCTGGCCGCGGGGCAGGGTGATCGGCGGGACCAGCGCCATCAACGGCATGGTCTACAACCGGGGTGAGCGCGCTGACTACGACGAGCTCAGCCGGCTCGGCAACCGAGGCTGGGGGTGGGACGACATCCTGCCCATCTTCAAGACGATCGAGGACAACGCCCTCGGTGCGTCGCCCACCCGCGGAGTGGGCGGTCCGCTGCATGTCACCGCGCCGAGTGGACACGACCTGATCTGCGACGAAATCGTGGCCGCCGGAACGAATCTCGGCCTGCGTCACGTCGAGGACATCAACGAGTCCGAGGAGGAACGGATCGCTCTCGCGTTGGCGACGATCCATGGTGGCCGCCGGGTCAGCGCCGCGACGGCGTTTCTGAACCCGGTCTTGCATCGCGACAATCTTGCGCTCGCCGCCCACACCGTCGCCGAACATCTGCGATTCGAACGCGGTCGGGCCGTCGGGGTGGTGCTGCGTAGCGGAGACAATCGCTACGAGGTTGACGCGCGACGTGAGGTCATCGTCTGCCTTGGTGCGCTCGGCTCGCCAAAACTGTTGCAGCTGTCGGGAATCGGGCCCAACGATGTCCTCACCTCAGCTGCCGTACCCGTATACCTGGAGCGTGAGAATGTCGGGCGCCGGATGCGCGATCACAGATGCCTGGTCAACACGTACCGACTCAACGAGGATCTCGGCCACAACCGGAGCCTGTCGACACCGGCCGCCAAGGCGTGGACCGTCCTCAAGTACTTCGCAACCGGCGAAGGGCTGCTGGCGCGGCCGGCCGGTGGCGAGGTCATCGCGCTGTTCAAGACACGACCCAGCAGCGATCGAGTCGACGGTCAGATGCTGGTCGCCCCGCTGAGCCTGGCCGAGCGCCGTGGCCGCAGGCGACTGCGGGTCGATCGCTTCCCCGGCATCTGCGCCATGGGCGAAGTTCTGCGCCCGACGTCTGAGGGCTCCATATCGATCATCTCGCCGCACCCGGCCAGCCCGATGATGATCGATCCGAACTTCCTCACCACCGACTACGACCGCAGGACCGGCGCCGACGTGCTGCGCACCATGCGCCGGCTGTTCCTGCAGTCGCCGATCGCCGACCACATCAGCCACGAGACCGCACCCGGCCTTGACGCGCAGACCGACGACGAGTTGATCGACGCCGCACTTAACAACGGGTCGACGGGCCAGCACGCGATCGGCACGTGTGCGATGGGCCCGAACGACGACGACATCGTCGACGACCAGCTGCGTGTGCGCGGCATCGACGGCCTACGCGTGATGGATTGCTCGATCTGGCCCACCATGATCTCGGGCAATCCGAACGGACCCGTCATGGCGATGGCCTCCCGCGCCGCCGAGTTGATTCTCGACGGCGATCGGGCGGTCAGTCCGCTTCGGCCAGGCGGTGCTTGAGCGCGTCGAACTCGTCCTTGATGCCGGTCGGCAGCTTCTCGCCGACGAACTCGAACCACTCCTCGATCAGCGGCAACTCTTCGCGCCACTCGTCGGGATTGACGGCCAGTGCCTCGTCGACGTCGGCGGGATCCACATCGAGCCCGTCGAGGTCGAGGTCAGCGGCGGTGGGCACGATGCCGATCGGCGTGGTCTTGCCGTCGGCCTTGTGCTCGATCCGTTCGATGGCCCACTTGAGCACCCGGCTGTTCTCGCCGAAGCCAGGCCACAGGAAGCGGCCGTCGTCCCCGCGGCGGAACCAGTTCACGAAGAACACCTTCGGCATCTTGGACTCGTCGGCGTTCTTGCCGATGTTGATCCAGTGCTGGAAGTAGTCGCCGACGTTGTAGCCGAGGAACGGCAGCATCGCCATCGGGTCCCGTCGCACCGTGCCGACCTTGCCCTCGGCGGCCGCGGTCTGCTCCGAGCCGAGCGTGGCGCCGATGAACACACCGTGCTGCCAGTCGCGGGCCTCCGTGACCAGCGGCACCGTCGTCTTACGGCGGCCACCGAACAGGATCGCCGAGATCGGCACGCCCTGCGGGTCGTCCCACTCGGGCGCCAGCGTCGGGCACTGCGAGATCGGCGTGCAGTACCGGGAGTTGGGATGGGCCGCCTTGACGTCCGAATCCGGCGTCCAGTCATTGCCCTTCCAGTCGATCAGATGCTGCGGGTCGCCCTCGAGGCCCTCCCACCAGATGTCGCCGTCGTCGGTCAGCGCGACGTTGGTGAACACGGTGTTGCCCTCGTCGATGGTCTTCATCGCGTTCGGGTTCGACGACCAGTTGGTGCCGGGCGCAACGCCGAAGAAGCCGAACTCGGGGTTGACGGCGTACAGCCGGCCATCCTTGCCGAACCGCATCCAGGCGATGTCGTCGCCGACGGTTTCGGCGCGCCAACCCGGAATGGTCGGCTGCAGCATCGCAAGGTTGGTCTTGCCGCACGCCGACGGGAACGCGGCCGCGATGAAGTAGGCCTTGTTCTCCGGAGAGATCAGCTTGACGATCAGCATGTGCTCGGCGAGCCAGCCCTCGTCGTGGGCCATCGCCGATGCGATGCGCAGTGAATAGCACTTCTTGCCAAGCAGCGCGTTGCCGCCGTAGCCCGAGCCGTAGCTCCAGATCTCGCGGGTCTCGGGGAAGTGGCTGATGTACTTGGTGTCGTTGCAGGGCCAGGGCACGTCCTTCTGGCCCGGCTCCAGCGGCGCCCCGATCGAATGCAGCGCCTTGACGAAGAAGCCGTCGTCGCCCATTTTGTCCAGCGGCGCCCGGCCCATCCGGGTCATGGTCCGCATCGAGATGACGACGTACTCGGAGTCGGTGATCTCCACGCCCAGCTTGGGATCGTCCGCGCCGAGCGGTCCCATGCAGAACGGCACCACATACATAGTGCGACCGCGCATGCTGCCGCGGTACAGGTCGGTCATGATGCCGCGCATCTCGGCCGGCTCCATCCAGTTGTTGGTCGGACCCGCGTCGATTTCACGCTCTGTGCAGATATAGGTCCGCGACTCCACGCGCGCTACATCCGAGGGATCCGACAGCGCCAGATATGAATTCGGCCGCTTCTCCTCGTTCAGGCGCTGGAATGTGCCGGCTTCGACCAATTGCTCGGTGAGTCGAGCGCACTCCTCCTCGGACCCGTCGGCGAATACCACCCGATCGGGTTGTGTCAGTTCGGCGACCTCCTGGACCCAAGCGAGCAGCCCCTTGTGCTTAGTCGGTGCGGTGTCCAGACCTGGAATGGTCGCTGCGGTCATCAAAAATCTCCTGTGTACGTTTCTGCCAGGCGCAGGAGCCGAGAGCGCCAGCCCGTAGGCTATGCAGCGTCGCGGTCATCCCCTGTACAGAGGTTAACGTGGGTGACATACCCGCGCTTAATCGGATGTATGTCCGATCACTCACAGGAACGATTCAGTAAAAACCGTTCCTATTGGTTTATCGATTCAGTAATCCGAAGTATTCGGTCCTCAATTCGACGACTCCGTTTTCTCGGCAGTCACCGCAGCGTCCGATCCGTTCCTGGGTTCGGTTGTCGTCGCACCGTAGAGCTCCTGGCGCACGGTCGCGATGGCCTTTTGCAGTGGCGGCAGCCGACGATCCCGCACTGCGGCGGCCCGGGCGGTGGCGACCGCGTGCTCGCGCAGCTCGGCGTCGATGGCCGCGACGCGGTCGGCGGCCGTCGCGCTTTCCTCTTCGTCGCGGGCGGTCAGTTCCGACGTGAGCGCCGTCTCGGCGGTCAGCACCCTGGTGGCAACGCGCTCCTCGACGGCGGACCGCAGCGCAGCGGTGACGTCGGCGATCCAGCGGTCAAGGACCGCACGGTCGTGAAGCAGGCCGCGGATGCCGACCACCCAGACGGTGAGCAGCACACCCACCACCACACCAGCCACCAATCCCGCGACGGTCAGACCCGGGGCCAGCCCGGCAAACAGCCGGGTCACCACGAGCGCCACCCCCAGGCCGAAGCCCGCGCCGAGGATCGTCATCAGCTGCGTTTCCAGTCGCCGCGATTTCAGCGGCGGCGCAGTCACCTCGGGTTGTGGCGGCGCCGCGGGCGACGGAGGTGTGGGAAGTCCGAGTTCGGCTGCCATATCGCCGAGGTGGTTGGTGATGCCCTCGTCCACCTCGTCGACGACTTCAGCGGCCCGGGTCCGCACATAGCCCTCGAACTGGCCGAGTCGGCGTCGCCCCATGTTCGACGCGTCCTCCTGCAGTTCTGCTCGCACCGACGTGCAGCGGTTGCGCGCGAAATAGGTCAGCTGCACCCGCGCCTGCTGGATCTGGCTGCGCAGGGATGCAGCGTTCTCGGATTTCGACAGCCGCCGCCCACGCAGGATGTCCTCACGGGTCTTACGCAGCGCGCTCACCCGAGCGCGGCGGTCCGCTCCTTCGCCCTCGGCCTGGTAACGGATGATCACCGTATTCAGCTGGGTTTCCCACGCACGCAACCGGTTTCGGCGTTTGACATCGGGATCTACCAATCGCTGCCGCAGCAGTCCGACCAGCTCGTCGAGCCTGGGCCCGCCCAGATCGGGTGCGGCCGCCGCCCCCACCCACTGCACATGCCGATAACGGTGCGCGCGGTCGGCCAGCAGCGCGCGGTCGGCCGCCAGCACGTCGCGCCAACCCCGGTGCGCATCGATCTTCGACACCACCCCGACGATCAGGTCGGTGTGGTTTGCTGCGAGATCGATTAGCGCACAGTCGGATTCGGTCAGCGGCGCGATCGCCGACACCACGAACACCACCGCGGCGGGGGCCTCGGCCGGACCGAGTTCATCGGCCTCGACGAAGGTGTGCTCGGGCATCCGGTCCCGCAATGCGGCGACCAGGCTGCTGCTGCCTGCCAGCCACGGGCCGGTGACCAGCACGACGTCACGGCTCTGGACGCCCGGCGAGCTCAGAGCCGGCTCGATGGCCGCGATCAGGGCGTCGGCGGACGCGATCGGATCGCTCATCAAACCCGCCTCAGCAGACGCAGCGATCCCCGACTGATGTCGGCGCCGCAACTGCGGTGCAGCGCATTGACCGGACCTCGGCTATACCGCCGCCAATGCACCGCGCGACGTAGATGCGATGCCGCGTCGTCCCCGGTGTCAACGCTGGCTCCAGCGGCCTCCACCACGTCGACCGCAGCCGTCATCACCGCGAGAACAGTCGCATCGGTCGCGAGGAACTCCGTCAACCGTGAGTCGCCGGATTGCACTGCGAGCGTGTGCAATTCGGTTACCGCCCGCCGCACTCGCCGATACCGTATCTGGGCCCCGGCGGCGTCGATCCGGGCGACGACCCGGTCGGTCTGGCTGAGCCGGCGCAGCTGTTTCTCAACTGCGGCGGCGTCGTAGCCGTCGGCGATCGCCACCACGGCGTGAGCGATGCCGAACCGGTCCAATGTGTCGAGCAGACGCCTGCGAACCTCATGCGATAGCGGATGGGGGCTCTGCACGAACCCGTCCGTGGACGTCAGGTCGGCAGGCTGGCGGACCAGCGCGTGCAGGGCGGCGATCAGCTCGCCGTCGAGATCCACGGTGGCCAGCAGGGCGACCATCGGCACGGTCGGTACCCCGGTCAACGCCCGGTATTCGGCGGCGCGCCGATGGGCCGCCGTCAACGGCCCGGCCGCGCCGAACCCCGTGAGGTCGGCCTTGTTCAGCACGGCCACGGTGGGCCGGTCGACGGTCAGCATCGCCCGATCTTCGGGCTTGAGTGCCTCGGCGATCACCACCAGATGCAGGTCCGCGGCGGACTCATCGGGTGTCACGGCGACACCGGCCGACGCCAGAGCGGTCGTCACGGTGCCGCGACCCACACCGTCGCGACCACACACCGCAACACGCAGCGGAGCGGAGACACGCCTGATGATCGGTGTCAACCGCGGATTACCGTTCTGCTCAGCGAATCGAGTCAGCGCATCGGCGAAAATGTGGTGGCCTTCCGTTTCCCACCCGAATGTTGGCACCTCCCGGGGGTAAAGCGCGAGCGCGGCTTTGGCCGTCTGTGGACAGACGCTTGCCTTACCAGCCGAAGGCAACTGTTGGGTATCAATCTGTACCACGATGCGGGTACTCAAGCCTCGATGAGCGACCATGGACGGATGCATGCGCCCCGGACCGACGTCGCCGGCGGTCGGGCCCCGGGGCCCGACGTTGCCGGTCTACCGGCTCCGGACGAGGCCCCCTCCCCGCAGCAAGTACATCCCCGAGTGACCAGCTTCCGTACCCGGCGGACCACGCTTTCCGGCGGCCAACTGGCGACGTGGGACCGGCTGTGGCCCGAGCTCGGTATGCATGCCCGTGACAGCGATGGGCCCGCCCCGCAGCTCGACACCGAGGCGTGGTTCGGGCGTTCGGCGCCGGTCGTGCTGGAGATCGGCTGCGGCGCCGGCACGTCGACGCTGGCGATGGCGCAGGCCGAGCCGCACCTCGACGTGGTCGCCGTCGAGGTGTACCGCCGCGGGCTGGCGCAGCTTCTCACCGGCATCGCCCGCGAAGGCGTCACGAACATCCGGCTGGTCCGTGGCGACGGAGTCGACGTGCTCGAGCACATGTTCGGGCCGGACTCGCTGACCGGCGTGCGCATCTTCTTTCCCGACCCGTGGCCGAAGGCGCGCCACCACAAGCGGCGGCTGATCCAACCGGCGACCGTCAGCTTGATCGCCGACCGGCTGCGCCCCGGCGGGGTGCTGCACGCTGCGACCGACCACGCCGGATACGCCGAGCACATCGCCGAAGTGGGCGATGCCGAACCACGGCTGCGCCGGGTCGCCGACACCACCGACACTCAAGCCCTGCCGATCTCCGTCGAACGGCCCGTCACGAAATACGAAGGAAAGGCTCGGCACGTCGGCAGCGCCGTTGCCGAATTGCTCTGGGAGAAACGACCATGAGCCTCACCGAAGACATCCACCAGCTTGATGCGGCGCCGCCCCCTGCGGCGCCGACCGAGTCCACCGCGCGGGTCCTGCTGGTGTGGGACGCACCCAACCTCGACATGGGCCTTGGATCGATCCTCGGCGGCCGGCCGACCGCAGCGCACCGGCCGCGGTTCGACGCGCTTGGGCGGTGGCTGCTGGCCCGCACCGCCGAACTCTCCTCCGAGCGACCCGATGTGACGCTGGAGCCCGAAGCCACCGTCTTCACGAACATCGCCCCAGGTAGCGCCGATGTGGTCCGCCCGTGGGTGGAAGCGTTGCGTAACGTGGGTTTCGCGGTTTTCGCCAAACCGAAGATCGACGAAGACAGCGACGTCGATGTCGACATGCTCAACCACATCGCATTGCGGCGGGGTCAAGGTCTGGCCGGTGTGCTGGTGGCGTCCGCGGACGGGCAGGCGTTCAAGCAGCCGTTGGAGGACATCGCCCGCGACGGCATCGCGGTCCAGGTGCTGGGATTTCGCGAACATGCCAGTTGGGCGTTAGCGTCGGATACCTTGGAGTTTGTCGACCTGGAGGACATTCCTGGTGTTTTCCGGGAGCCGCTACCGCGAATCGGCCTAGATTCGCTGCCCGAGCAGGGGGCTTGGCTGCAGCCGTTCCGGCCGCTGTCCTCGCTACTGACCTCGCGCCCATAACAACTCGAAAACGCGCGGGTCGAAGAAGATCAGTTAGGAGCTTACGTGTTCGCCTGGTGGGGTCGAACGGTGTACCAATACCGATACATAGTTATCGGGGTCATGGTCGCACTGTGCCTTGGTGGCGGCGTGTACGGGATCAGCCTCGGCAACCATGTCACGCAGAGCGGCTTCTACGACGACGGTAGCGAGTCGGTGCACGCGTCCCTGCTCGCCGACGCGGCGTACGGACGCGACACATCGGGCCACATCATCGCGATCTACACCGCCCCCGACGGCAAAACCGTCGACGACCCCGAGTTCAAGCAGAAGATCCTCGACAACCTGGCACAGGTCGAAAAGGACCACCCCGACCAGATCCTGCGCTCGATCGGCTACTTCAAGAGTCCCGACGTGCTCAAGAACATGGCCGACGGAGATCGGCAGCACGCGTTCATGTCGGTCCAGCTCAAGGGCGACAACGACGACGCGATCCTGAACAACTACAACAAGAACCTCGGCGAGGACGGCAAGACCGTCAAGGAAGCCCTCAATATCGACGGCGTCGACGTTGCGCAGGCCGGCCTACAGCCGCTGGCCAGCGAGCTGACCGGCACCATCGGTGAGGACCAGAAGCGCGCCGAGGTGGCTGCCATCCCGCTGGTATGCGTGGTGTTGTTCTTCGTGTTCGGCGGCGTCGTCGCGGCCGCCCTCCCGGGCATCATCGGCGGCCTGACCATCGCGGGTGCGCTCGGCATCATGCGCCTGGTCGCCGAGTTCATTCCGGTGCACTTCTTCGCGCAGCCGGTGGTGACCCTGATGGGGCTCGGCATCGCGGTCGACTACGGCCTGTTCATGGTGAGCCGATTCCGCGAGGAGATCGCCGAAGGCTACGACACCGAGGCGGCGGTGCGGCGAACGGTCATGACATCCGGCCGCACGATCATGTTCTCCGCGGTGATCCTGGTGGCGTCATCGGTGCCGCTGCTGCTGTTCCCGCAGGGCTTCCTCAAGTCGATCACCTACGCGATCATCGCGTCGGTCATGTTGGCGGCGATCCTGTCGATCACCGTGCTGGCAGCCGCCCTGGCCATCCTCGGCCCCAACGTCGACGCGTTCGGCGTACGCACGCTGCTGCGGGTGCCGTTCTTCCGCAACTGGAAACCGATGCGGGTGTACCTGACCTGGCTGGCCGACAAGACGCAGAAGACGAAGACCCGCGAAGAGGTCGAGCAGGGCTTCTGGGGCAAGCTGGTCAACCGCGTGATGAAGCGCCCCGTCGCGTTCGCCGCACCCATCACCATCGGGCTGATTCTGCTGGTGATTCCGCTGGGACAACTCGCCCTCGGCGGCATCAGCGAGAAGTACCTGCCTCCGGACAATTCGGTCCGCCAGGCCCAGGAGGAATTCGACAAGATCTTCCCCGGCTTCCGCACCGAACCGCTGACGTTGGTGATCGAGAGTGACAACGGTCAACCCGTCACCGACCAGCAGATCGCCGAGATCCGCAATCAGGCGATGTCTATCCCCGGGTTCATCGAACCCGACAACGACGCGGCGAACATGTGGAAGGAACGTCCGTACCTGGACGGTGCCTCCAAGGATCCGTCGGTGCGAGTGATCCAGAACGGCCTTGTCGAACGCAACACAGCGGCCGACAAGATCGAGGAGCTGCGGGCAATCCCGCCGCCGCGCGGCCTGACGGTGTCGGTGGGCGGCACGCCGGCGCTCGAACAGGACAGCATCCACAGCCTGTTCGACAAGTTGCCGCTGATGGTGGTCCTGCTGATCACCACGACGACCATTCTGATGTTCCTGGCGTTCGGATCGGTGGTGCTGCCGATCAAGGCCGCGCTGATGAGCGCGCTCACGCTCGGTTCGACGATGGGCGTTCTCACATGGATGTTCGTCGACGGACACGGGTCCGGCTTGATGAACTACACGCCGCAGCCATTGATGGCGCCGATGATCGGCCTGATCATCGCGGTGATCTGGGGTCTGTCGACCGACTACGAGGTGTTCCTGGTGTCCCGAATGGTGGAGGCCCGCGAGCGCGGCATGTCCACCACCGAGGCGATCCGCATCGGCACCGCGACCACCGGCCGGCTCATCACCGGTGCGGCGCTGGTCTTGGCCGTCGTCGCGGGTGCGTTCGTGTTCTCCGATCTCGTGATGATGAAGTACCTGGCCTTCGGCCTGCTCATCGCGCTGCTGCTGGACGCGACCATCATCCGGATGTTCCTGGTGCCCGCGATCATGAAGCTGCTCGGCGACGACTGCTGGTGGGCGCCACGCTGGATGAAGCGGCTCCAGGAACGCCTTGGCCTCGGGGAGACCGAACTGCCCGACGAACGCAAACGTCCGGCAGTGCGCGAACCGGAAGAGGCCCTTGTCGGAGCGGGCGGTCCCGCTGCGCCGAGACCGCGGCCGCCGCACGATCCGACCCATCCCGCCGCCGAGGGTCCGCGGCCGGGTGCGACGACACGAATCCCATCACCACCGCGGGCGAATGCCCCATCGGTGGCCGGCACCACCCGGATTCCGACGGGCGCGCGCGGCGCATCGGCGGGCAGGAGCGATGGGGGCACCGCCCGCCCGGAGGGCAGGGGGACGACTCGGGGTTCTACCGAGGCGGGCAGGAGCGAAGCGACTCGGGGTTCTACCGAGGCTGCGTCTTCTGACGAGCCGCAGACCACGCGGCTGTCGATGGCCAAGAACGCGGTCCGTAACGTCGTCAGCAACGCCACCGGAGCCGGGCAACGGACCAATCGGCCCGCCCCGCCGCTTGTGCAACCGCCACGCGACCCGCAGGCACCGCGTGAGGAACGTGAGATCGAGTCGTGGCTCGGCGAATTGCGGGGCACTGCACCGGCCGGCGGTAAGCCAACGCCACCGCCGCTGGGGCCCCCGACCGACGGCAGGGGACGGCCGTCAGCGGATACGACCCGGAAGATGCCAGAGCTGGGGGCACTCCCCTCGCAAGCCGGGGGCCCACCCGCGCAAGCTGGGGGACGTCCGCGTCAACCGCGGCCCCAGCCCGCCCAGCCGGGTAACGAGCCGACGACGGCGATTCCGACTCCGCGCCAACTGGGGACCCCGCCGGAAGGCAGGGGAGATCCGGAATCGACCGAGAAGATCAACACGCGCGAAGACGACGACCGTAAACGTCGCGGCGGCGGGGTCAGCGCCCAGGATCTACTGCGCCGCGAGGGTCGGCTCTAAGCGTTCTCGGCGTCTGCGTCGATTACCTCGTCGGCTTCGGCCTTGACCATGGGGCCGTCGTCGTTTTCCAGCACGGCTTCTTCGGCGGCAGGTTCTCGGGCCAGCAGCACTCGTACCGCGCTGTTGAGGACCGCGACGGTCGGCACGGCCAATAGCGCGCCGACGATTCCGGCGAGCACGGCGCCGCCGGCGATGGCGAGCACAATGGCCAGCGGATGGATGGACACCGCGCGGCCCATCACCAGCGGCTGCAGAATGTGGCCCTCCAGCTGCTGCACCGCGATGACCAGTCCGAGGGTGATGAGAGCGAAGAGAAGCCCCTTGGCGATCAGCGCGACGACCACGGCGAGGACACCGGCGACCACCGCACCGACCAACGGGATGAACGCGCCGAGGAACACCAGCGAGGCCAACGGAAGGGCAAGCGGCACGCCCATGATCGCCAGTCCGGTGCCGATGCCGACCGCGTCGACCAGCGCGACAAGGAATGTGGCGCGGACGTAGCCGATCAGCGAATGGAAGCCGGCCCGGCCGGCGTCACGCACCCGATCCCTCACGGGTTCAGGGAAGACCTTTGTGACGAACGCGAAGATGTTTCGACCGCCGAGCAACAAGAAGATCAGTGTGAACAACACCAGCAGCGCGCCGGTGACGATCTCGGTAATGGTGCCCGCGGTTGACAGTGCCCCTGTGGTCAGCTTTTCCTGGTTGTTGCGCAGCGCCTCGATCGCGGAGTTGCCGGCCTGGTCGATCTGCTCCCTGCTGAGGTGTAGTGGGCCGCTGATCAGCCAGTCCCTGACACCGTCGATGCTGCGGGTCACCTGCTCGACCAGGCCCGGTACGCCCTGGATGAATTGGCTGATCACGAACGCGAGAATGCCGCCGACCACCGCGATGCCGCTGAGCAGCACCAGAGCCACCGCGCCTCCACGTGGAGCGCCGCGGCGGTCCAGGAAGTCGACGGCGGGCAGCAGCAACGCGGTCAGTATTGCCGCCAGCGCCACAGGCACCACGATCACTTCGAGTCGTTTGATCACCCAGAGCAGTGCGACCACGGCGGCCAGGATCACCAACAGCCGCCAGGCCCATGCGGCCGCCTTGCGGACGAGGGGCGTCACCGATTCATCGGCAATCGCGTCAACAGACGGGCCTGCTGGCATGCCGGTAGCGTAGCGGCCTGCCGCGCCATCTCCGCGGATCTCGGGAATCGGCTGGCCCACGCTCTACCCTGTTAGGCGTGTCCCACGACGCGCCTGCGAGCGATGCCCAGGCGGGAAAGACGAGCCGGGGCAAATACTGGTGGCTCCGTTGGGTGGTCATCGCCGTCGCGGTAGTGGTGCTGGCCGTCGAACTCGCGCTGGTGTGGGACCAGCTGGCCAAGGCGTGGAAGAGCGTTTACTCGGCCAACTGGTGGTGGGTACTCGCCGGGATCGTCGCCGCAATGGCGTCGATGCACAGCTTCGCCCAGATCCAGCGCACGCTGTTGCGCTCAGCTGGCGTGCGCGTGCGGCAGTGGCGGTCCGAAGCCGCGTTCTATGCCGGCAACGCGCTGTCCACGACCATGCCCGGCGGGCCCGTGCTGTCGGCCACGTTCATCTACCGTCAGCAGCGGATCTGGGGCGCGTCCCCGGTGGTGGCGTCGTGGCAGCTGGTGATGTCGGGTGCGCTGCAGGTTGTCGGCCTGGCGCTGCTCGGTTTGGGTGGCGCGTTCATGCTGGGCGCCACCAAAAACCCACTGTCGCTTATCTTCTCGCTCGGCGGCTTCCTGGCGATCGTCCTGCTGGCGCAGGCTGTGGCGACACGGCCCGAATTGATCGACGGCATCGGCGTGAAGGTGCTGTCGTGGTTCAACCAATTGCGCGGCAAGCCAATCGATACGAACCTCGACAAGTGGCGAGAGACGCTGTCCCAACTGGAATCCGTCAGCCTGTCGCGCCGCGAGTTGGGGGTGGCGTTCGGCTGGTCGCTGTTCAACTGGATCGCCGACGTCGCCTGCTTGTTGTTCGCCTGCTACGCGACCGGCGGTCATCCGTCGATTGCCGGTGTGACGGTCGCCTATGCCGCGGCGCGCGCGGTGGGATCGATACCGTTGATGCCCGGCGGGCTCCTGGTGGTCGAAGCGGTGCTGGTGCCCGGTCTGGTGTCGTCCGGTATGACGCTGGCATCGGCAATCTCGGCGATGCTCATCTACCGGTTGATCAGCTGGATCTTCATCGCCGCGATCGGCTGGGTGGTGTTCTTCTTCATGTTCAGGACCGAAAAGGACATCGACCCCGACGCGACGGTCACCGAGCAACCCGAACAGGCGGCACAGGTCAGTCCCGACCAAGAGGTCCGGAACGAGCCGGGGCCGGATCCGTAACGCGATAGGAGCACCGCATGCGAACCCGTACGGCCGCTGCGGTTTTCGGCGCCGTCACGCTGATTGCAGCGTGCTCACCGTCAGCCGAGACTCCCCAGGAGACCACTGGGTCGGCTGTGACGCCACCGACCACAACTGCGGCCACATCCGCGGAGCCGCGCCGCGGGCCCGAGCCGTCGGTAGCGACACCGGTGGTGGCCAGCGTCCTGTCTGCGCCCGTCCCAGTGCCCGCGACCGACGGCAGAGTCCATCTGGCCTACGAGGTGCAACTGACGAACGTGCTCGCGCAGGAGGTGACGCTGACCTCGTTGATCGTTCTCGATCGCGATGTGTCGTTGCTGAACCTATCCGGTGACCAGCTCGCCAACTGGACGCGAATCATCGGAACACCCGTCCCCACAACGAAAATCGGCCCCGCGCAGACTGCCGTCGTGTGGCTTGACGTCGCGCTGGACAAAGACGCCGCCATTCCCGCCGCGCTGGTGCACGCCGTCGGCCTGTCCCTGGCCGAACCGAAGCCGCCGCTCTTTCCCGCGACGATGACCGAAACCGTCGCCCCGGTGACCGTGCAGACCCGCAAGCCCGTCGTCATCTCTGCGCCGCTGTCGGGCTCGAGCTGGGTGGACGGCGGCGGGTGTTGCGATATGGGAGCCCACCGGCTGGCGCTCAACCCGATCAACGGAGCGCTTTGGGCCGCTGAACGATTCGCGATCGACTATCTCCAGCTCCAACCCGACGGCCGGCTCTACACCGGCGACCAGACAAAGCTGGAGAGCTTCGGCTACTTCGGCGCCGACATCCTCGCCGTCGCTGACGGTCCTGTGGTCGCGGCCGTCGACGGGCTGCCCGAACAGGTGCCGGAGAAGAACCCGACGGGGCTCCCACTCGACCAGTACGCGGGCAACCACATTGTGCAGGACCTCGGAAACGGCAACTACGCGCTGTATGCCCACATCAAGACCGGAGCCGTCAAGGTCAAGCCGGGCGACCGAGTCAGCGCCGGCCAGGTGATCGGCTCGGTCGGCAACTCCGGTAACTCCTCTGCTCCGCACCTTCACTTCCATGTGATGAGCACACCGGATCCGCTGCGGTCCGACGGGCTGCCGTTCGTGTTCACCAAGTTCCGTCTCGACTCCCGCGTCGCCGCACCGCAGAACGATCTCGATAGCATTTTCGATGGACAACCCGTGCCAATGCAGCCCGGACTGGCTGCACGTGACGAAAGTGATGTCATGCCACTGGATCTGGATGTGATGACCTATGCCAATCGATAGCGACGAACGCACCCGTGCTGCGCTGGTGGCACTGGCCACCGACATTGTCTGCGTGGTGGTGTTCGCCACGATAGGGCGGCGCAGTCACGCCGAGGGGCTGAGCCTGGCCGGCATCGCAGAAACAGCCTGGCCGTTCCTGGCAGGCACCGGTGTGGGCTGGCTGCTGGCGCGGGGGTGGCGGCGCCCCGCAGCGGTGGTGCCCACCGGGTTAGTGGTCTGGGTTTGCACGGTGGTGGTCGGAATGCTCTTGCGCAAAGCCACATCTGCGGGTGTCGCCCCGAGCTTCATCGTGGTGGCGTCACTGGCCACCGCACTGCTGCTGCTCGGCTGGCGCGGCGCGGCGTCGCTCATGACGCGCGCCTGAATCGGCGCTATCCCAGATCCGAATTCACCGGCGGCTGAGGCGAAGTCGACAACGTCAGCGTCGCGCGCAGCCCGCCAAGAGGCCTATCAGACAGTTCGATACGCCCGCCGTGCAGCGCCGCCTGCTGCGCGACGAGGGCGAGCCCCAGTCCGGAACCTCCCGGCGCGGCCGTGCTGCCCCGCCGGAATCGTCCGAGCACCGTTTCATGCTCGTCGGCGGGCAGCCCGCGTCCGTTGTCGTCGACGGTGATCGTCATCATGTCGTCTTCGCGATGCGCGTTCAACACGATGCGGGTGGCCTCACCGTGCGTTATCGCGTTGCGCACCAGGTTGTCCACGGCCAGGCGCAGTCCGCCGGGCCAGCCCCAGATGGTGCCGATGTCTTCGACCTCGACCACGATCTCCACCGTGCCGCCCGGCCGCATGTTCTCCCGGGCCACCCGGTCCAGCAGATCGGTGACGTCGATGACTTCACGGTCTTCTGCCTGCGCGAGTTGGCCCGACGCCAGCTGGCCCAGTGCGGTGATAATCGCCTCCACCCGGCGCTGTGCACGCGACAGATCCCCTACGACCTCGGCGAGCTCCTCGGCGGGCAGGTCGTGGATGCGCAGCGTGTCCAGGTCGGCGCGCATCGCCGTCAGCGGCGTGCGCAATTCGTGAGCCGCGTTGGCGGCGAAGTCCTGCGCGGCCTGCAGCGAGTTCGTGGTGGCCCGTTGCGCCGCGGCCAACCGGCTCAGCATCGCGGTCATCGCCTCCGACAGTTCCTGCGCCTCCCGGACGCCGCGCACTTCCGGCATATCGTCGCTGCCCTTGCCCAACCGCTTGGTGTGCTCGGTCAGCTTGCGCAGCGGTCGGATCGCTGGGCCGGCCAGCAGCCAGCCAAGGCCCGCGGCGAGGAGCACGGTTCCGAATCCGATCACCGTGTAGAGCGGAATCCTGGCGGGGCTCAACAAGATGCTGTCGGCGCGGATCCCGATCGACATCAGCACGCCGCCTTCCTGATCCACCGGAAGGGTGCGAACCCGGTACTCGACGCCGTTGACTTCAACCGTCTCCGTGCCGGGCTGCAGCGGTGGCAGCTGGAAGCCGCGTTGGAACACCACCTGCCCAGTGGACCGCGACCGTCCTGTTGTCAGCACACCGCGGCGCGGATCCTGCAGCTGCTCGGGGTACATCTGGGCGTCGACAATCGAATCCAGCCGCCGATCCAGTTGCGCCGCATCGTTATTGGCCAACACCACAGAAGTGAGGATGGTGAACACGGCGACGACGGCGGCAGCCGCTACCGCAGATGCGATGGCGACCCGGGTGCGCAGCGACGCCGACCGGATCAGTCGAAAGACGTTCAAAGGTTATGACTCGTCACTGTGCTCGATGCTCGCCTCGCCTACGGCTCGTCTCGCAGCACATACCCGATCCCGCGAACCGTGTGAATCACCCGCGGCAAGCCGTCGCGTTCGAGCTTGCGCCGCAGATAGGAGATGAACACGTCGGCGACGTTGGTGTCGACGTCGAAGTCGTAGCCCCAGACCAACTCCAGCAGCCGCTGCCGGGAAAGCACCACACCCGCGTTCTCGGCCAGCACGGCCAGCAGGTCGAACTCACGCTTGGTCAGCTCGACGCGCCCGCCGTCGACGAACACCAGCCGCCTGGCGGTGTCGATGGTCAACGGCCCGACCGTCATCGTGTCCGACGGTTGATCCGAATGGCTCGACCGCCGCAATAGAGCATGCAACCGCGCCACCAGCTCGCCCAAATCGAAGGGCTTCGTCAAGTAGTCGTCGGCGCCCGCTTCCAAGCCGGCAATGCGGTCGTTGACGGTGTCGCGCGCGGACAGCACGCAGATGGGAATGTCATTTCCCAACGCGCGCAGCGCAGTAACCACAGCGACCCCGTCGAGCTCTGGCATCTGTACATCCAGAACCAAGGCGTCATGCGATTCGTTGGACAAAAGACGAAGCGCTTCTTTGCCGGTTGCCGCGACCCGAACGTCAAACCCCGAATGCCGCAATCCGCGGGCGACGGAGGTCCTGACGTCCGGGTCGTCGTCGACCATCAACACCATCCGGCCGGTGCTCTCCTGCACGGATGGCCCCAGCCCAACTGCCACCCGGGTTACGGAATGGCAGGCGCTGGCGCCGTGCCGCAGCGGTTCTTCAGATCGACCAAAGGCTGGCGGATTCCAGTCAGGTCAGCCTTCACCTGCGGATTGGCGTCCAAGTACTGCTGGACGTCTTCGCGGATGTCGTCGCGATGCTGGCCCTCGAGGCTGGTGAAGAAATAGTTCACGTCCGGGTGCGTGAAGAGGTAGGCCGACGTCGCCGCCGACACACCCGATGCCACACCGGCAAGATCGGCAGCGGTGCAGTTCGGCGGCTCGGGTTGCGCCGACGCAAAGGGAAGGACACCAAACAACATCGCACCGGCGACTGCGCCAGAGCCGAGAGCACCAGCTACCGCACGCCGCGCGGTACGGGCCGAGAGCAACATGGACAAGCTCCTTCATCGGGAGTGGAGAGGCCGTAACCATTTGCGGTTTCCGGCGTAGACCAACAGGGAGAACACTGAAAAGCTAAGCAGAATTGACGCCGACTTTCTTGCCTTGCGGTTAACCAATCGTAAGAAAGTCTGAAATTGCAGCTCAGCGGCCTCACCTGCGACGCTGCGCGCGTCGTTCGGGCTAGCCAGTGCTCGCCGCGACCGGTCCCGGAAGCGGTCCGGTGCCCGGCGCGACGGCAGAAACCGGCGTCCGCTGCGCGGGTAGCGCGGCGCTGGGAACCCCGACGGCCTGCGCGGGCGCCACCCCACCTGGCAAACCTCCGGGCAGCTGCTGCTGGGCTCCCTGCAGCAGACCCATCACCTGAGGGATGGTGATCGGCAGCTTGCATCGACCCGACAGGCTCACCAGCGGCTGCTGCAGTTGCTGCATGTCCTTGGCCACCGCAGGGTTGGCATCGAAGTAGTTCTTCAGCGCGCCCAACGACTGCGGCCCGCCCTGCTGCTGGGAGATCGTCGTCAACGCCTGGTTGGTCTGCGGGTGCGAGTCGAGGTAGTTGCCCGTCGAGGTCGCGACCGAGCCGATGGTCTTGGCGACCTCACTGGCCGCGCAGGGATCGGGCGCTGCGGTCGCCGACGGAGCGGCGTTGCCCATGAGCGCGGCCACCACTGCGCCTCCGGCCGCGGAAGTTACGAACGCGGCATAGAGACTGCGGCGCAGCGCCGTGGCGGTCAGCCAGGAACTCGAAATCCTCGAAATCATGGACAACTCCTAACTGTTTGCGAACGGTTTGGCACCATCGCAAACGCTTCGCGATCGACGGCGACAGGTCCCCCGACCAGAAAGCCAGCCGAAACGGCCAGGCACATATTGCCATCCCCGCGACCTGGGAGGCGAACCGAGAGAGCAAACCCGCAGGTAAGCGACAGGAAGCCGACAGCACCCGTAACGCCGCGCGGCCGGCTCCCGAGAAGCGTTAGAGCAGGGTTAGGGCGTTGCTGAGGCCGAGGCACCCTACCTCACGCTGTTGTACGCTCACTCACGCAACGCCGGGCAGAAAGCGGGGAGTTCGCTATCCAGCAGTTCATGATGCGCTTGAGCAGTGGCCTGCGCAGATATCGCTGGGCGGTGTTCGCGGCGTGGCTGCTTCTCCTGGTGCCGTCGGTTTATCTCGCGATGAACCAGTCTGACCACCTCACCGGCGGTGGCTTCGAGGTCGAGGGGTCCCAGTCGCTGCGCGTGCAGCGCGAGCTCGAACAGTACTTCCCCGACCAGGGGGCGTCCCCGTTGGCGTTGGTTGCTGCCCCTCGGGCTGACGCGTCGTTCGACGACATGAACACCGCGGTCGCACAGCTGGAACGAATGGCCACCGAAGTGCCGAGCGTGAAGGTCATCCCCAACGCGATGCAGCCGCCGCCCCAGCCGGACCGGCCATACGTCATCACCCTGCAGCTGGATTTCAACAACACGGGCGCGGTCGACGTCGCCAAACAACTGCGCGAAAAGGTCGGGGTCTCCGGCGATCAGCCCGGGCAGATCGAAAACGGCAAGGTCCGGCTTTACGTCATCGGTCAGGGCGCGCTGGGCGCCGCAGCGACCTCTGCCACCAAACATGACATCGCCCAGGCCGAGCAGTGGAACCTTCCGATCGTCCTGATTGTCTTGCTCGCGGTGTTCGGGTCGCTGGCCGCCGCGGCGATGCCGCTGGTGCTCGGTATCTGCACCGTCGTCGTGACCATGGGACTGGTCTATCTGCTGTCGATGTACACGACGATGTCGGTGTTCGTCACGTCGACGGTGTCCATGTTCGGCATCGCCCTGGCGATCGACTATTCACTATTTATTCTCATGCGGTTCCGCGAGGAGCTACGCGCCGGCCGCGATCCCCAACAGGCCGCCGACGCGGCGATGGCCACGTCCGGGCTGGCGGTGGTGCTGTCCGGCCTGACCGTGATCGCGTCGGTCACCGGCATCTATCTGATCAACACCCCTGTGCTGGTGTCGATGGCGACCGGCGCGATCCTGGCCGTCTCGGTCGCGGTGCTGACCTCCACCACACTGACCCCGGCGGTGCTGGCGACCTTCGGCCAGGCGGCGGCCAAGCGCTCGTCGTACCTGCACTGGTCGCGTCGCGCC
>DATFCF010000890.1:0-3854 GCA_035253445.1 Mycobacterium sp. | reverse complement strand
TGGATATCCAAGTGATCTGGGGGATGGGCGATCACGGCGGTGGCGCCACACCCGGCGAGCTCGACAACGAGGTCCATGATGTCAACGGGATACGCCTCATCGCCGTCAACAGCAACGTCTCGGGTCGACTACATGGTGAGGTCGATGAAGCGCAGCTGGCCTGGCTGCGTTCCGTTCTGGCCGCGCCGGCGCCGCACGGGAGCATTCTCGTCCTGCACCACCCTCCCGTGCCGACCCCAGATCCCCTGATGGAAATGGGCGAACTGACGAACCAAGACGCGCTCGAATCGGCCGTGGTGGGCAGCGATCTCCGGACCATCCTTGCCGGCCATCTGCACTACTCGACCCTGTGTACCTTCGCGGGCGCCACGGTTTCGGTCGCGGCCGCATCGTGCTACACCCAAGACCTGGGCATCGACTGGGACAGTACCGGCCAAGCGCACCTCGTGCGGGCATTCGGAAACCGGATTGTCAACGCCGCGGTCCGGTTGGGGAGGCACCAACGCCCACGGTAGTAGGACTCGCCAACGCCGAGGCCTGAAAAGTTGCCGCTCGGGTTGTCAGGGGGTCGATGGTGCAGCATTCCGTAGCTGGGCGCACACCCTCACCACAACACACATTATGGTATGTTGGGGGTGTGGCATCGAGATGCTGAATGGTTCGGCGACTCGTCACGATAAGGCGTGTGACGGGGCCGAGCAAGTCGGTCCGGGATGAGTGAGCGGGGGCAAGGCAGCAGATGCCCACCATTGTGAGCAAGGAACAGTACTTCGAGACTGCGCTGGACGTCCTCGCGGAGGTCGGGTTCAAGGGGCTCAACATCCGCCGAATGTGCACGACGCTGGGTGTCACGACCGGGTCGTTCTATCACTACTTCGGGAGCTGGAAGGGGTTCGTCGACGCGCTGTTCGAGTATTGGGAACACCGCCAAGACCGCATTCTGCGGGATCTGTCGTTCGGCAGCGGCGGTCCAGAAGACGACATCGCCGCGATCCGCACGTTGACCCTGGGCCTCCCACACGCGGCCGAGGCAGCGATCAGGGCCTGGGGGATGAACGACCCCACGGTGCATGAAACGCAACGCCGCGTCGACTCCGCCCGCCGAAAGACGGTCAGATCAGTCATTGGTCGAGTTGTCGACAGCGACGAGGCGGCCGATGTGATCGTCTCGCTGGGCATGGCCATGTTGGTCGGCTTCCAAAACCTCACCGCCGAAGGGCAGCATTCCGAGCTCGTCCCATTGCTCGACGAGTATCTTCGCTTGGTCTCCCTGCACGGCGAATCGACATAGTCGGGTGTCCAGGGATCCGACGTCTCTATGCCGCACCATCGCTCAGTGATGCTTGCGGCCGTCCTGGGTAGACCCTCATCGCTGTGACTCGGTCGCCTGACGCGTTGTTCGATGATCGTTTTTCGCAGATCGAGTGGCCCGGCTTGTCGTTCGCGGGTGTGCGCTGAGGGCGGTTGCGGGGCGTAGTTCGGCGCGTGTCCGGCTACAAACTATCGTTGCATGTGATGACCTTGTCGCGGTCCGGTTTCGGCCTTACTCGCGGGCTGCCACGACTGCCGGCCGCCGGGACATTCCGCTCCGGGACACGTCGGTCGTTGTCCAACCTCCCGCATGCTTCCCTCGGTCGGAAATCGTGTCAGTGGACCGAGTCGCTGCTGTGCGGGTGCGCCCCGTTGGCTCACCCTCGGCCCGTGCAGCCAACGATCGCCCTGGCCCGTTCCGTGCCGTTTGCATCGATCCCCGAGTGGTTGCCGACGATCAGATAAACGATTCCGATTCGCCGGCGGTCCACGCCGCAAGCTGGATTTCGAGACCGGCGACGTAGGCCTTGAGCGCCAAGCGGAAGCGATCCTGTGCCGAAACGGCGCGGGCAGCCTCAACCGCCGATCGCAGTTCCGTCAACGATTCCGGAACTTCCTTGAACAAGTTGTTGTTGCCGTACTGGAGCGCACCGACCGTCAACGCTTCGAGGTGTTCGCGGATGACGATGACGTACTCGGGGGGGAAGCCGGCCTTTAAAAGGATGGAAACGGTTCGGTTCTCGTACTCGAGGCCGAACGTTCTCGGCGTCTGGGCAACCAGCAGCGGCACTACCTGCGGGTGAGCATTCAGGGTATCGAGGAACCGCGGAGCGAAGTCGAGAATATAAGTCTTCCAGTCGATCTCGGCGTCCGGTTCGCCAACAAAACTGTCGAGGACCAGGCGCAGAACGTCGGTGAGGATGTCGGCCTTGTACCTGTAATGGTAGTAGACAGACGAATTATGAACACCTAGTTCGGCGGCGAGACGCGTGAGGCTCAGCTGCTTCAGCCCGTCTCGGTCAATCAGCATCAGTGCTGTCTCGATCACCCGGGTACGCGAGATCAGCGGTTTCTTCGGCCGTGCCACAGTTTCACCTCGTTTCGAAGAGGGGCCTTCCGCGCCCTGTACACATCGTTGCAGTAAGGGCGCACAGAGAGCGAATCGGCTTCGGACCGGCTTGGGGCCGATCAATGCAGGCGACTGCGGCTATTCGTGCAGGTCAAGGCTGCGGTTCTCGGTCAGGAACTGGCAGGCCTTCCTTTATCAGCAGCCTGCTGATAAATTGGTCACAGTAGCCACTGGTGCGGCCCCCGGCTCGTGCCCCATCGACCCAGCGCGATGCGTGAGAACGTGACACGCGAGTGGCCCTTTTGTGCGCTAAATCCGCACGCTTTCAATCGAATTCCGGAAAGAATCGGTATCTTATTGCTCCATACCATTGACTCTGTTATGTTCACCGATGAGATCTACGACACATTGAATTCAGGAGAATGGCATGGCGGTAGCGAAGCCAGACGAATCCCCTCTCGGCACCCGCGCACCGGCGTTGTACCGCAGCACTGACGAACTTGCCCATCCTCGGGTTCACGGTCCCGCCGCTGGCTCGACCGGACACGCAGCACAGGTGGTTGATCAATGAACGACAAGCTTCAAATTCTGCAGCTCGTGCGCCTGCGCGGACGCACGACTGCCGCGGACGTGGCGGCCAGCACCGGCCTGTCGACCGACTCTGTGGACAGCGTGGTGCGCGAGCTCTGCGATGCGGGATTGGTCCAGGACCTGCGCGGACGCCTCAAGCTCACCGGTGACGGACGAGTGGAACTGACCGAACTGATCGCCGCCGAGCGTGAGGACGTCGATCAGGCGCAGATGTCCACCGCCTATCACGACTTCAGTTCCGTCAATGCGACTTTCAAGCAGGTGGTGACCGACTGGCAGCTTGTGGGCGAGGACAAACCCAACGACCACACCGACGCGGCGTACGACGCCGCGGTGGTCAGCCGACTCGAAGGCGTCCACACCGATTTCCGGCCCCTGCTCGGACGGCTCACCGAGCTTGCCCCGCGCCTGACGATGTATCCCGCACGCTTCGATGCGGCGCTGACGAAGATCCGCGACGGTGACCACTCCTGGCTGGCACGACCGCTGATCGACAGCTACCACACCGCATGGTTCGAACTGCACGAAGATCTGATCGGACTGGCCGGGCTTACCCGCGCCGAGGAAGCCGCCGCTGGGAGGGCACAATGAGCGCCCACGTTCTGATGTTGGACGGCACCACCGGACTGGACCGGGACCTGCTCGGCGGCAAGGCATGGAGCATCGAGCGCATGCGGTCGCTGGGGATCCCGGTGCCGCCCGCCTTCGTCCTCGGCACCGACGTGTGCCGGCAGTACTACCGCGACGAGCGTCAGCTGACCGCCGACGTGTGGGAGGAGTTGCCGGCAGCGATGGCCGCCCTCGCCTCGGTCACCGGCCGACACTTCGGCGACGAAACCCACCCGTTGCTGGTCTCGGTGCGGTCCGGGGCAGCGATCAGCAT
>DATFCF010000889.1:0-4328 GCA_035253445.1 Mycobacterium sp. | reverse complement strand
CGTGGCCACGGTGTTCGGGTTCGTCGTCCTGGTTCTGCTGCTGTCGGGCCTTAACGCCACGGTGTTTCAGGGCGCACCGGAAGGCACGTGGCGCAAGCGAATTCCGTCGATCTTCCTCGACGTCGCGCGGTTCGCACTGATCGCTATCGGTGTCGGCCTGATCCTCGCCTACATATGGGGTGCCCACGTCGGCGGGCTGTTCACCGCGCTTGGTGTTTCGTCGATCGTGCTCGGCCTGATCCTGCAGAACTCCGTCGGACAGATCATTTCCGGCCTCCTCGTGCTGTTCGAGCAGCCGTTCCAACTCGGCGACTGGATCGAAACCCCGTCGGCGCGCGGCCGGGTGGTGGAAGTCAACTGGCGCGCAACGCATATCGACACCGGCAGCGGGCTACAGATCATGCCGAACTCGGTGCTGGCTGCCGCGTCGTTCACGAACTTCAGCCGGCCACCCGGGGCCCACTCGCTCAGTGTGACAACGACGTTCGCAGTCGACGATCCGCCCGACGACGTCATCGCGTTGCTGAACCGGACGGCCGCAGCGCTGCCGAAGCTGCGACCCGACGCCGTGCCGTCCAGCGTCCACTCCGGTGGACTGCAGTACAGTACGGGGATTCCGCTGCGCTCACCCGCCGACGACTTCGCCACCAAATCGATGTTCCTGCGCTGGATTTGGTACGCGTCGCGGCGCGCAGGTTTGCACCTTGACGAAGCCGAGGACGATTTCGCCACACCCGAACGAATCCAAGAGTCGCTGCGGATCGTCGCCCCGACACTGCGGTTGCACCAGGACGACCAGGAGCATCTGCTCCCCTACGTCTGCCTCACCAGGTACGGGACCGACGAGTACATCCAGTTCGCCGGTCAGGTACCCAAGCGGATGACGTTCGTGGTCAGGGGCCGCGTGCGACTGGTGGCGACCGGTGACGAGGGTTCGGTCATTCCGGTGCGTACCCTCGAGGAAGGCGACTTCCTTGGGCAGACCGCGCTCACCCGCGAACCCGTGGCTGCATCGGCCTTTGCGCTCGAAGAGGTCACCGTGTTGCAGCTAGAACGTGAACACATCGAGCAATTGGTCGAGCGAAAGCCGTTGTTGCTACAGGACATCGGGCACGCCATCGAGGACCGGCGGGCTGACGTCCGTCGCGCATTGGCCGCTGCGGGCGACTAAGCGGTGGGCGCTATGAAGCGGCGCGTGCCCCGCCCCCGAGAGCTGGAGCCGCTGCTGCAGTTCCGAAAGCCGCGTCTGAATGTCACAACCCGGCGGCTGGACGCGGCACTGACCATCGAGGATTTGCGCCGAATTGCCAAGCGCCGCACTCCGAAAGCGGCGTTCGACTACGCCGATGGTGCCGCAGAAGACGAGCTGTCGCTGGCCCGTGCCAGGCAGGCCTTCCGCGACATCGAGTTTCATCCGACGATCCTGCGCGACGTCGCGAAGGTGGACGCCGGTGCCGATGTGCTCGGCGACCGGGTGGCGCTACCGTTCGGCATAGCGCCGACGGGCTTCACCCGGCTCATGCACACCGAGGGTGAGATCGCGGGTGCTCATGCCGCGGCACGGGCGGGAATCCCGTTTTGTCTGTCGACACTGGGAACGACCTCGATCGAAGATGTGAAGACTGCGAACCCGCATGGCCGCAATTGGTTTCAGCTGTACATGTGGAAGGACCGGGACCGGTCGATGGCGCTGGTGGAGCGCGCCGCAGCGGCCGGCTACGACACGCTGCTGGTTACCGTCGACGTTCCGGTCGCGGGCGCACGACTGCGAGACACCCGCAACGGCATGTCGATCCCGCCGGCGCTGACAGTGCGGACCGTGCTCGATGCGGTCCGGCACCCGCGCTGGTGGTTCGACTTGCTGACCACTGAACCACTGTCATTCGCCTCGCTGGACCGATGGCCAGGAACGGTCGCCGAGTACCTGGACTCCACGTTCGATCCAACCGTCACCTTCGACGACCTTGCCTGGATCAAGGCGCAGTGGCCGAACAAGTTGGTGGTCAAGGGAATTCAGACGCTGCAGGACGCCAGAGCGGTGGTCGATCTGGGTGTCGACGGCATCGTGCTGTCCAACCACGGCGGCCGCCAGCTCGACCGTGCGCCGGTCCCCTTCCACCTCCTGCCGACCGTCGCACGTGAACTCGGTAAGGACACGGAAGTTTTGCTGGACACCGGGATCATGTCCGGTGCGGACATCGTGGCCGCAGCAGCGCTCGGCGCACGGTTCACTTTCGTTGGCCGGGCCTATCTGTACGGGTTGATGGCGGGTGGAGAGGCGGGTGTGGACCGGGCCATCGCGATCCTGTCGTCGCAGGTCAGCCGCACGATGCGGCTACTCGGTGTCACGTCCATGGACGAACTGACGCCGCACCACGTGACACAGCTGCACCGTTTCCAGCGCGGCGCGGCGGGTCTCGACCGCTAGTCACATCTGTCACTCTGTTCGCACAGGTCACAGCGTATGACCGGCATCTCTGAGTCCGCCCCGAGTCGCAATCGTTAGCCAACCGCGACCGCGCCACGCGGTGTTGCGCCACCACTCACGCCCTCTGCGCCTGTTTCATTACCCACGAAAGCGACGGCAATAGCTTTTGTGGAATGTGATGAAAGGTGGGTTGGTTGCCGTTATGAAGTTCATACAGAGGTGCCGAGGTTCCGCGAGGACACTGTTGCGCCGGCTGGCGGTGAGCGCCGTTGCGGCGGCGACACTGCCCGGGCTGATCGGCTTCGTCGGGGGTTCGGCGACTGCTGGCGCGTTTTCCCGGCCGGGTCTGCCCGTCGAGTATCTGGATGTGTTCTCGGCTGCGATGAACCGCAACATCCGGATTCAGTTCCAGGGCGGCGGACCGCATGCCGTCTATCTGCTCGACGGCCTGCGCGCCCAGGACGACTACAACGGCTGGGACATCAACACGCCGGCGTTCGAGTGGTATTACGGTTCAGGGCTGTCGGTCGTGATGCCGGTGGGTGGCCAGTCGAGTTTCTACACCGACTGGTATCAGCCGTCGCGGGGCAACGGACAGGACTACACGTATAAGTGGGAAACCTTCCTGACGCAGGAACTTCCCGCGTGGCTGGAGGCCAACAAGGGCGTGTCGCAGAACGGTAACGCGGTCGTCGGCCTCTCGATGGCCGGCAGCACGTCGCTGACGTACTCGATCTACTACCCGCAGAAGTTCATCTACGCGGCGTCCCTGTCGGGTTTCTTGAACCCGTCGGAGGGCTGGTGGCCGATGCTGATCGGGCTGGCGATGAACGATGCCGGCGGCTACAACGCCGAGAGCATGTGGGGTCCGTCGTCTGATCCGGCCTGGAAGCGCAACGACCCGATGGTCAACATGGCTCAACTGGTGGCCAACAACACCCGGATCTGGATCTACTGCGGCACGGGTACTCCGTCGGAGCTCGACAGCGGGACCTCCGGCGGGAACCTGATGGCCGCGCAGTTCCTCGAAGGGTTCACGTTGCGGACCAACGTCACCTTCAGGGACAACTACATCGCGGCCGGCGGCACCAACGGGGTGTTCAACTTCCCGCCCAACGGCACGCACCAGTGGGGCTACTGGGGCCAGCAGTTGCAGCAGATGCTGCCCGATGTCCAACGGGTGCTGGGGGCTCAGGCCTCCGCTTAGCGACCACCCACAACCAGGGAGCCTGCCGTTACCCCCGAACGGCAGGCTCCCTGCTTTGGTGGAGCCCGTTGACTCTGCGTCCACGGCGTCGACTACTCGCACCTTCACGCCGTACGCGCAGAGTGAACGCGGCCGTGGGCCGGGAACAAACCCGTGCCCCCCAGGGTTGAGTCGATTCGACTGAACTTTGGAGGATTCATGGCTGAAGCCAAATCAGTGCCCGTTCTGTTCTTGAGCGAGTCGATCGTGCTGCCCGGCATGGTGGTGCCAATCGAGCTTGACGACGCTGCACGCGCCGCCGTCGACGCCGCCCGCGCCAGCGAGTCCGGCGAATTGCTGATCGCGCCACGACTGGAGGACCGGTACGCCTCCTACGGCGTGCTTGCCTCGATCGTGCAGGTCGGCCGAGTCGCCGGAGGCAGCGGCACCGCTGCGGTTGTGCGCGGTAACGGCCGCGCGCAGATCGGCGCCGGCGCCAACGGCCCCGGCCCCGCGCTGTGGGTGGAGGTCACCGAGGTCATAGAAGACCCAGCACCCGCTTCGACTTTTGCGCTGGCGGCCGAGTACAAGAAGCTGCTGCTGGCCTACCTACAGCGGCGCGAGGCCTGGCAGATCGTCGACTTCGTCAACCAGCTGACCGACCCGTCGGCGGTGGCCGACACGGCCGGATATGCGTCGTACCTGACGCAGATG
>DATFCF010000888.1:0-3249 GCA_035253445.1 Mycobacterium sp. | reverse complement strand
AGACGCCATTGGCTGCCGCGCGGTCCAGCAAGTCGTCGAGGCCGGGCATCGGCTTCATCGTCTGCGCGCCGTCCTGCTCGTCGGCCAGCCCCTTGTCGATCTTGAGGAACGGCACGACGTGCTTGACGTTCCACAGGTAGTCGGCGGTCGGGCGCCCTTCGATCTCGCGGTCCATCGTCATTTCGAACAGGATCGCGCCGAGGATCCGATCTCCGTCGAAGCTGGGGCTGGTGATGATGCGGGTGCGCATCTCGTGCACCAGATCGAACATCTGCTCATCGCCTGTGTAGGCGTCCTCTTCGATGCCGTAGAGCTTCAGCGCCTTCGGCGTGCTTCCACCGCTCTGGTCGAGCGCCGCGATGAATCCGGCGCCTGTCCTGACCTTCTCAAGCTGTTCGGTGTTCATGTTCGAGTTCTTCTCCTCTTCTTTTGCTGCTACCAGCCTCGTTTTTTCCACTCGCCAAGTTGGGGGCGTTCGGCCCCGAGCGTCGTGTCGTCGCCGTGGCCGGGGTAGACCACCGTCGAGTCCCCGTAGACGTTAAACACCCGGCTGGTCACATCTGCCAGCAGTTGCTCGAAGTCGCCGTCTTTCCAGGTCTTGCCGACACCGCCGGGGAACAGGCAGTCGCCGGTGAACAGATGCGTCGCCCCGCTTTCGGGGTCGGCGCCGTCCAGCGCGAGCGCGACGGATCCCGGTGTGTGGCCCTGGAGATGGATGACGTCGAAGGACAGCTCGCCGATCTTGACGGTGTCGCCGTTGGCCAGCAGTCGGTCCGGCTTGACGGGCAGCGCTTCCGCGTCGAGTTGATGCGCGGCGGTCGGTGCGCCGGTGGCCTTGGCGACCTCGGCCAGTGCGATCCAGTGGTCCTGGTGCTGGTGGCTCGTGACGATCAGCGAGAGCTTCGGCGCGTATCGCTGGATCAACTCAAGCAGGATGTCGGCGTCGTTGGCGGCGTCGATGAGTAGCGTCTCGCCGGATTGGGAACATGTCACCAGGTAAGCGTTGTTGTCCATGGGACCGACGGAAACCTTGACGATGGACGCGCCGGGGAGCGTGCGCCGAGCCGCGGTACGGGCATCGACGTGACCGGTGTAGTTGTCGTCGACGACTGTCATGGTGCTCACGTTATCTCCACGCCTGCCTGGGGCCTGAAAGCGCCTCCGGCAGCAGTCGGGAACTTGTCGGTGGGTAGCCCTAGCATGGAAGCCGAATTGCGTAATTTGGGTAGGAACCGGAAGGACGGCGTTGGCTGACCGCCTGATTGTCAAGGGTGCTCGCGAGCACAACCTGCAAAGCGTCGACCTTGACCTGCCCCGTGATGCCTTGATCGTGTTCACCGGTCTGTCCGGGTCGGGCAAGTCGTCGCTCGCATTCGACACGATCTTCGCCGAGGGACAGCGCCGCTATGTCGAGTCGCTGTCGGCGTACGCGCGGCAGTTCCTGGGCCAGATGGACAAACCCGACGTCGACTTCATCGAGGGCCTGTCGCCTGCGGTGTCCATCGACCAGAAATCGACCAACCGCAACCCGCGGTCGACCGTCGGCACCATCACCGAGGTCTACGACTACCTGCGCCTGCTCTATGCACGGGCCGGCACTCCGCACTGCCCTGTGTGCGGCGCGCGGATCGCTCGCCAGACGCCGCAGCAGATCGTCGACCAGGTGCTGGCGATGGACGAGGGGTTGCGGTTCCAGGTGCTGGCCCCGGTCGTGAGGACGCGCAAGGGCGAGTTCGTCGACCTGTTCGACAAGTTGAACTCGCAGGGCTACAGCCGTGTGCGGGTCGACGGGGTGGTGCATTCGCTGACCGACCCGCCGAAGCTGAAGAAGCAGGAAAAGCACGACATCGAGGTGGTTGTCGACCGCTTGACGGTCAAGGCCAGCTCCAAGCAGCGGCTCACTGATTCCGTGGAAACGGCGCTGAATCTGGCCGACGGCATCGTGGTGCTCGAGTTCGTCGATCGCGAGGACGACCATCCGCATCGCGAGCAGCGGTTCTCCGAGAAGCTGGCGTGCCCCAACGGCCACCCGCTGGCGGTCGACGACCTGGAGCCGCGGTCGTTCTCGTTCAACTCGCCGTACGGCGCCTGCCCGGAGTGCACCGGGCTGGGCATCCGCAAGGAGGTCGACCCCGAACTCGTCGTGCCGGATGCCGATCTGACCCTGGCCGAGGGTGCGATCGCGCCGTGGTCGATGGGGCAGACGGCCGAGTACTTCACCAGGATGCTGTCCGGGCTCGGCGATGCGTTGGGCTTCGACGTCGACACGCCGTGGAAGAAGCTGCCTGCCAAGGCGCGCAAGGCGATCTTGGAAGGTTGCGACGAGCAGGTCCACGTGCGGTACAAGAACCGCTACGGCCGAACCCGTTCGTACTACGCCGATTTCGAAGGCGTGATGGCGTTCCTGCAGCGCAGGATGGAGCAGACGGACTCCGAGCAGATGAAGGAGCGCTACGAGGGCTTCATGCGCGACGTGCCGTGCCCGGAATGCGAGGGCACCCGGTTGAAGCCGGAGATCCTCGCGGTCACGTTGTCGGCGGGGGACTTTGGCGCGAAATCGATCGCCGAAGTCGCCGAGTTGTCGATCGCCGATTGTTCACAGTTCCTGAACGCGTTGACCCTCGGATCGCGGGAGCAGGCCATCGCGGGCCAGGTGCTCAAGGAGATCCAGTCGCGGCTCGGGTTCCTGCTCGACGTCGGGCTGGACTACCTGTCGCTGTCGCGGGCGGCGGCCACGCTGTCCGGTGGCGAGGCGCAACGCATTCGGCTCGCCACGCAGATCGGCTCAGGGCTGGTCGGCGTGCTGTATGTACTCGACGAGCCATCCATCGGTCTGCATCAGCGGGACAACCGCCGGCTGATCGAAACACTGGTCCGGCTAAGGGATTTGGGTAACACGCTGATTGTCGTCGAGCATGATCTCGACACCATCGCCCATGCCGACTGGGTGGTCGACATCGGCCCCTTTGCGGGGGAGCACGGCGGCCGGATCGTGCACAGCGGGCCGTACGACGGGCTGCTGACCAACCCGAATTCCCTTACGGGAGCTTATCTTTCGGGCAAAGAGAGCATTGAGGTGCCCGCGATCCGGCGGCCGGCGGACCGCAAGCGTCAGCTGACGGTGGTCGGTGCTCGTGAGCACAACCTGCGAGAGATCGACGTGTCATTCCCGCTCGGCGTGCTGACGTCGGTCACCGGCGTGTCGGGGTCGGGGAAGTCGACGCTGGTCAACGACATCCTGGCGTCGGT
>DATFCF010000887.1:0-4970 GCA_035253445.1 Mycobacterium sp. | reverse complement strand
CAGACTGCGCCCGATTGCGGTGTTGAAGTACTCGGCCAATGACGCCAGATGGCCGGCGAGATCGCTGCGCACCGAGCCCGTGTGGGGAATGACCACGACCTGATCGCAATGATCCACCAAGGCGTCCACCATCAGCTGTTCTGCGCTGTTCCACAGCCGGCGCACTACCTCTGGGTCGACTGCCGCTCGGTCGGCCACTGTCTCGACGCTAAAGCGTTCGAAGCTCCACTTCTGTAGCTCGTCGATGGCGGCGGCGAGAATCGCGCGGCGCAGCTGATGTTCTTCGGCCGTTTCCTGCGGTGACGCGTCCCGTTCGGGTCGTCCGCTGGCACCACATCTCATTGGCTTCCCCTCAAGAGCCTAAAGCGACGATTCTTCCGCGAACGCCGCAAATCGCCAGACTAATGCAATCGGCGACGTGGCCGATCGGAAAATCTTGGAATAGACGCGAAACTCCCCGGCGCAGGCGCGTACAGGCTTGCCCTACGCAGCGGCCGTCGCGAGGACTGAATCATCAATTGTGACAGTAGAGTATTGGCTTAGCGGCGGCTCGACGACGCTGCGGAGAGCACATCAGGATCTGGCGAATGAAATCGACGGACCGGCGGTGCACCGACAAGCGGCGACACATATCCGCGCACTCAGCAGCAAACTCACGTAGGTGATCGATTCGGCATCACCGTGGATTCAACAGGCGCGAGTCGCGCCTGTCCCGTTGGTCCTGGCCGCCCCGCGAGCAGGCGCCTGCGGGGGGAGCGGCGTAGGTGCGCAACCGCACGGTGGCGCTCGGAGATAGCGAGGGCACTTCGAGCTCGATCGCATTCACCTCCTGGGCCATCACTGGGACGGCCCGCGCAGGTCAATCGGCTGGTGCTGTTGAACACCAGCATTCGTGTGGACCTCCGACCACTGTTGTATTGGGGACCACTGACCGCTCCGGGCCTTGGCGCGGCGACATTGGTGGGCGCCAACCTCTTCTCGCGCGGGTTGCCGCTGTTTTGCGAGCCGCGCGTCGCGACCGTGCTCTTCGCGCTCGCTACCAGCGGCCACTGGAGGAGCTGGCCACGCGGCGAACGAATCTCAAACTCGAGCGCCTCGAAGTCCATGTATCCGAGTGCCAGCTGATCCAACGGGAACTCCCGGACATCAGGGGCCCAAGCTGATCATCTGGGGCAAGCCGGAGCCCTACATTCGCCGCGAGGGCCCACGATTGCGGGCGCTCCGGCCAACGGCGCACTTCTTGTCCTCGTGGAGTCCCGGACACTTCGCGGCCGCAGAGGGACCGGATCGCGTTGGCGAGGTGATCCGTGCCTTTCTCAGGTAGGGCGGGTCTGTCGGCGCGTGCTGACTAGTGCAACATGCGGTATTCACTGCGGATATGGGACTGCCCGCGTGGCATTCTGGGCTAGCTATGCGTGTACTGATCGCGGAAGCGGACGAACTGAGCCAACACGACTTGGACGCCGCTGAAGCGTTGGTTCGATTGGCATTCGGTGACAGCTTTCGCGCCCACGACTGGCTCCATGGTGTCAATGGTGTTCACGTGTTGGTCGCCGAGGACGGTGTGCTGTTGGCGCACGCTTCGGTGGTCACCCGCACACTGCGCCACGATGGCGATGTCTTCGATACCGGTTACGTCGAGGGGGTTGCTGTGCGCGGTGCCGAACAGGGCCGCGGGTTGGGGCGTCTCGTGATGGATCACACCGAGTCCATCATTCGCACACGGCACGCCATCGGTGCTCTGAATGCCGTGGAGAGTGCGGCGCCGTTCTATGCCAGTCGCGGCTGGAAACCTTGGGATGGTCCTACCCAGGCCGATACGCCCAATGGATTAGTCGATGCCTACGACGCTGCAGACCGAATCTTCCTTTTGACGCCGGCAGAAGCGCCGCTCGGTTTCGCGAAGTCAACACCGTTGATCTGCGATTGGCGCGTCGGCGATCTCTGGTAGCTGGCCAATAGGTTTGTCGAACAGGCCGCCGTGCAACAGCAGTAACGGGGTGCCGCTCGAGGAGTCGTGTACCTCGTAGTGCACCCGCACGTCACCTGGCTGTGCATGTCCGATCAGTCGTGTTTCGCCTCGTAGCGCAGCAGGACCGTGCCGCCAGGGAAGGTGCGGTTCTCCAACAGTCGCAGCGAGATCCATGACGGCAGTATCGGGAAGAACGGGGTGCCGCCGCCCACGGCGGTGGGCGTGACCACGATCCGGTATTCGTCCACCAGTCCGGCCTGCACGATCGGTGCAGCCAGCGTCGCGCCGGCCACCTCCAGCCTGCCGTCGGTTTCGGCTTTCAGCTTCGTCACCACCTCGACCGGGTCGCCGCGTTCCAGGCGGGAGTTCCAGTCGACGGACTCCAGGGTGTGCGAGAACACGACCTTGGGCATGTCGCGCCAGATGCGGGCGAAGTCGACGATCAGAGGGGTGGCGTCCGGAGCCTTGTCGGCAGTCGGCCAGTACGCGGACATCAGTTCGTAGAGCCGCCGCCCGTAGAACGACAGGGCGGTCTCCCGCTCGAAGTCGTTCCAGTACTGGTGCAGTTCTTCGCTCGGATCGGACCAGTCGATGTTGCCTTGTGCGTCGGCGATGTAGCCGTCCACCGACACGTTGAAGCCATAGATGAGTTTGCCCATGCAGATCAGACTGCACCGGAGGGCAAAACTCATCGCGGCGCCACACGAGATATTGTCAAATCGTTGTGGATGGGCGAGCGTCAGGCGGTTTCCTTCGTAGTTGACGAATCGACCGGTCGTCCTATGAGTTTGCCCTTCTCGAACACAGCTCCGGACCGAACCAGGGCGACCAGGTGCGGCGCGTTCACAGCGAAGGGCTACGCCCATATCGGTCCGGCGAAGTATCCGTCCTGGCTGCAGGAGTTGGTGGCGCAGCAACAGGAGTTGATAAAACTCGACTGATCTGAGCCGGAGCGAAGTCCATCGACTGAAACATGCACTAGCACAGGTGAATCCACGAGTCTCTAGCAATCGTGCAGGGGCCGGACTCAACGGTCGAAAGACTGGAGAGTCGGCGCGTGCTGACTGGTGCAGCATGCGGTACTTTACTGGTAACCCGCCATATTCGATTCCGCCGTATTCATCCCGGAAAAGCCTAGAGGAGTCCGGATGCAGCGGGGGAGAGGCCTAGACCGCGGGCGTAGTCGGTGAGTCGGCGGCCCGGATCGTCCAGGGATTGAGTTGTCTCGGCTCGATGAACCTCGCCAATGATTGCTCTTTCGAGATGAGATTGGCGAGATTCGTTGAGTCGCCGGAACTCATTTGGCTCGACATATCTGGCTTGGGTGGAAGGTGAATTGATCGGGCTGCAAGGTGTGCCCCCTAATGCTTGGTGGCCGTCAGCACTTGCAGAGTGACGGGTTCGGCGAATCGTCCTGCGGGGTCGATCGCAAGCAATGTGTCGGTGACTTCTTGTTCGAAGGCTGCGCGCCGGTCGCCGAGTAGTCGACGAAGTGGCATTGAGGTCGAGTAGAGGTAGCCGATCGCCTGCTCGATCGTCCAGGTCCGGGTGAATTGGTAAGTCTGCTGCTGCACGTGCCCGAACGGGGAGCGCGCCAGGATCTCCTCGTGCGGCTCGTGATCGTCGGCCAAGCTCGGGAGGCTGGCCTGCCAGTCGGGCGGCAGAAAGCTGTGCTGAACGTCGCCGATCGCTTGCTGCCAGGTCGTCACCGACCGGACGAGGCAGCTGTCGTTGGCGATCACGAGGCCGCCGTCATCATCGACAATGTCATCGAGAGCGTTCACGACGTGCTCGCGGTCCATCCAGTGGAATGAGCGGCCCATGACTACCAGATCGAAGCGGCCGAGCTCACTGGGTAGGTTTTCCGAACTTCCTTGTGTCCAGGTGATATTGGTGATCCGAGCCGTCTGTGCTTGTCCGGCCGCTTCGCTCAGCATCTCGGGTTCGGGGTCGATGCCGATGGCTTCTGCGACGTGAGCTGCCAGCCGCAGTGTCAGCTGACCCGTTCCGCAGCCCAAGTCGAGCAGTCGTCCGGTGCCGTCGAGGCGGAATCGGGTGATGAGGTCGGCGAAGAACGCATCGGGATAGCCAGGCCGGTATCGTGCGTAGTGCCAGGCCGTTCCTGCGAAGAGAGTGGCGCTGGAGCCGTCTGGCGAATCGGTCACGAATATCTCCTGCTGTGTAGCCGAGTCGCCATACTCTCATGCGGCGCAACAGATCTAGCCGGATCTCATCGAGTTTGGACGCTCGGCTGCATGATGGCGGTTGTTTGCCCATGCCCGCGCCGCCGGTGATGATCAGGCCGCTGCGGGCGGAGATCTGGCGGCGTGCAACATGCGGTACTCATACTGGTAACCTGCCGTATTCGATTCCGCCGTATTCCTCGTGGTCTTGGTCGACGAGTCACACAGCGTCTAGCGGACCTGAATCGGCGGCTACAACGGGTGACGCGCAAAGCGAAGCAGAGTTCGGACTTCGGACTCGTGTGGCGCATTCAAGAAGCGACCGAGATGTGCCGTAGCGGTGTCCGCGGCGAAAGCGGCCCGACTGGTGCGGATCCCGCCGACCGGAATACCCCGACGACGGAATCCGGTCAGAACCAATGACAGACCTAGTGACGGCGTTGAAGTAGCTTGAGTGGCTAGGCGACAGCGCCCGCTACATGCGGCGGTTCGGCTCGCCTCCAACGAGTCTGGTGTGCATCTTTCATGGATTGTGACGATTACCTATGCGAGCGGCACTGAAGCCGCTGGGGGACAACATGATTGGTGGCCCAACCCATTCGCTAGAAGCGTCGCTGCGACATATCGCGAGTTGTGCCCCCGGGCGTCAAAGGGCGAAATCGTGGCGGGGACGGTCTCGTTCAGGTAGCCGGTGACGAACAGGGCAGCCGAAAAACCTGGCGGTACGGTTGGCAAATGATGCGGGCGACGGCGGCCAGGTTGGGACGTTCCGGGAGTCGGCCGCGGCCCGTTAATCCGCCACAGACGCAAGTTCT
>DATFCF010000886.1:0-4970 GCA_035253445.1 Mycobacterium sp. | reverse complement strand
ACGCCTCGCATGAGGGCGGGATCGCCGACACGGCAATCGTCTCCTGGCCCAATGGCATTGCCGCACACGGGGAGGTGCGGGACAACTACGTCAACGTCTGCGACATCACTCCGACGGTGTACGACCTGCTCGACATCACGCCGCCGGCCATCGTGAGGGGAATTCCGCAGAAACCGCTGGATGGGGTGAGTTTTAAAGTGGCCCTTGATAATCCGGATGCACCCACCGGTAAGGAGACCCAGTTCTACACCATGCTGGGGACCCGCGGGATCTGGCACAAGGGGTGGTTCGCCAACACCGTCCACGCCGCGTCGCCAGCAGGCTGGTCGCATTTCGACACCGACCGTTGGGAGTTGTTCGACATCGCGGCGGACCGCAGCCAGTGCCACGATCTGGCTGCCGAGAATCCCGAAAGGCTAGAGGAACTCAAGGCGTTGTGGTTCAGCGAGGCCGACAAATACAACGGGCTTCCGCTGGCCGATCTGAACATCTTCGAGACCATGACCCGGCCGCGGCCGTATCTGTCCGGCGCGCGGGACGCCTATTCGTACTATCCCGGTACCGCCGATGTTGGCGTCGGCGCGGCCGTCGAGATCCAGGGCCGATCCTTCGCGGTCATCACCGAGGTGACCATCGACACCGCCGGCGCCGAAGGCGTGCTGTTCAAGCACGGCGGTGCGCACGGCGGGCACGTGATGTTCATTCAGGACGGACGGCTGCACTACATCTACAACTTCTTGGGTGAGGAGGAGCAGAGACTGTCGTCGTCGGATGCGGTTCCGCTGGGCAAGCACACCGTCGGTGTCGCCTTTGCGCGCAGCGGCACCGTGGAAGGCAGTCACACCCCGGTCGGCGATGCCGCACTGTTCATCGATGACACCGAGGTGGCACTGCGCAGTGGCATGAAGATCCATCCCGGAACGTTCGGACTCGCCGGTGCGAGCCTGTCCGTCGGACGCAACACCGGTTCTCCGGTCTCGCGCGCGTACAAGGCGCCGTTCGCGTTCACAGGTGGCACCATCGCACTGGTGAACGTTGACGTCTCGGGCAAGCCCTACGCGGATCTGGAACGAGAATTCGCGCGGGCTTTCGCGAAAGACTGATGAACCGCACATGGGCGGGCATCGCGCTCGCCTGCGTATTGGCGGCGTGCGTGCGGACCAGCGACGGTGTGCCCGTTGCCGGTGAGGAAGCCGCGACTGCCTCGTCGTCGGCTCCGTCGCCGACGACGCAGCCCACCCAGGAGGCCGATCAGTCCGCGCCCGGTGTCGTACCCACCACACGAGCCCCGGTCCCGCCGAACTTCGTCGTCTGCTCGCAGCCGATCCAGCCTGCGGTGAGAATGACCGCCCAGGTCGACAACCCGCAGGCGCCGAAGATCACCGTCGGCGTCCCGGATGGCTGGTCGATGTCTGGAGGTTCCGGCGATGTCGGCGGACGGCTCGAGGGACCACGCGGGATGTGGGCGACGGTGACTATCGCGCAGACACAGCTGGACCCGACAGCGGCGTTCCGTAAGTACGCCGACGAGCTGATGTCGGAATCGGCCGTCAGCAGCGTCAGCATCATGCCGGCGGAACTCTGTGGATACAGCGGGCAGAAGTTGATCGGCGCGTGGTCGGACACGCCGCAGAATGCCGTCGAGTTCGAGGACCGCATCGCGCATATCTGGACCAACAGCGGAAACAGCTTTCTGGTCGCGGTTCACGTGCAGGCGCCCACGAGCACCGCCGGGTTCGATGCGGCCTCGGACCTGCTGACGGAGGATTTCGAGATCGTCCTACCGTGAAGGCCATGCTCACCGAGCTCGTCGAGCTGCCGGGCGGATCGTTTCGGATGGGCTCGACGCAGTTCTATCCCGAAGAGGCGCCGGAGCACACGGCGACCGTCGCCGCCCTCGCGGTCGAACGCCATCCGGTGACCAACGCTCAATTCGCCGAGTTCGTCGCCGACACCGGTTACGTCACGGTCGCCGAACAGGAGCTCGATCCGGCGCTGTACCCCGGGGCGGCGCCGCAGGATCTGGTGCCTGGCGCGCTGGTGTTCCGGCCCACCCGCGGTCCGGTCGACCTGCGGGACTGGCGGCAGTGGTGGGCGTGGATGCCCGGCGCCTGCTGGCGGCATCCGTTCGGCCCCGACAGCGATATAGAGGACCGGCTGGACCATCCGGTGGTGCAGGTCGCCTATCCCGATGCGGCCGCCTACGCCCGCTGGGCCGGCCGCCGGCTACCCACCGAAGCCGAGTGGGAGTACGCGGCGCGCGGCGGCGCGACCACCACCTATCCCTGGGGTGACGACGCCGCACCCGGCGGACGATTGATGGCCAACACCTGGCAGGGCCGGTTCCCGTACCGCAACGACGGCGCACTGGGCTGGGTGGGCACGTCACCGGTCGGCACGTTCCCGCCGAACGGGTTCGGCCTCGTCGACTTGATCGGCAACGTGTGGGAGTGGACGACGACGGAGTTCTCCGCGCATCACCGGCCGGGCGGGGCGGTGCAGTCGTGTTGCGGCCCGTCGCAGATATCCCAGCCGGACCCGACGGTCAACCAGACCCTCAAGGGCGGCTCGCATCTGTGTGCGCCGGAGTACTGCCATCGCTATCGCCCGGCCGCGCGCTCACCGCAGTCGCAGGACAGCGCGACGACGCACATCGGCTTCCGGTGCGCAGCCGATGTCGTCTAGCACGCTCGGTGCCCGCACGCGTGGCCGACGTTTCGTCGTCCGTCGTCCGTTGGCGTGATAGAGCCGCCGCGTGCTCGACGCGTTGGCCAGGCCCACGACGCCGAGTGCAATCAGCACCCCGGATATCGCTATGGTCGCGAGCACGCCGGGGTCGCGAGGCGCCGCCGCGTCGAATGCCAGGATTCCCAACACGAAGCTCGCGACGGGGTTGGTCACGCTCATGGCGGCAACGGCGGGCGGTAGTGGACCACTGGCAAACGCGATCTGTACCAACAGCATTCCGCTGACCGAGGTCACAGCCAGGGCGTATACCGGCCAGTCGAGCAGCGTGGCCAGTGCCCCGCCGTGAAACAGATCCTCGACCGTCAGCTTCAGATAAACGGCGTTGAGGGCGTGGCACAGGCCCGCGGCGACACCGACAAGCAGGCCGGCCAGCCACGGGAATGTGTGCCGACTCACCTGGCGCAGCGTCACGACCAGGCTGACGACACACACCGTCGCCATGGCCACCCGGTTCCGGTGCGGCTCACCGGTCAGCGGCGATGCGTTGGCGGTCAGCAGGAGCACCAAGCCAGCGCACACCGCGAGCACCGCCAACCAGTCACGCGCCGACGGCCAGCGGCGCTGCTCGCCAGACGCCAGTGACAGCACGAAAAGCAGCTGCGCGGCCATCATCGGCTGGACCGCGGCCACCGACCCGACTTTGAGCGCCGCCGCCTGCGCGCCGACCCCACCCACGTTCGTCAGCCAGCCCGTCAGCCACATCCTGTTTCGCAGCAGGCTGGTCACCAGCCGCTTGACGCCAGACGCATCTCGCAGTGATGCGGTGGCGGCACCGACGATCGTTCGCGCAGCGCGTTGCTGCAGGAACGCCGACAACGCGAACAGGAATGCAGACGTCAGAGCCAACGCCGCAACTGCGATCATGGGAGCATCGCAACCCAGTCTGACCGGGCGCAGTACGGCGCGATGAACGTGCGTAAAACGCCAGGTTTTCACCCCGTGTCGGGGTGTCTGGGCCCACCGCGAAGCCAGGGGAATGCGGACGCTCGAAGGCTGACCAGCGGCGATTTGGTTCCTCGCAGGTCGTCACCTAGAATCAACGGGTTGCCTTGGGCAGACCTCGGCCGGCTTTCCGGTTGGCCCTGCGTGCCTTTAGGTGACAAAGACCGCGCACGTCAGGTCGGTATCTGCCGTGCACACATTAACCAGGTCGAGGAGTACTTGTGATTCAGCAGGAATCGCGGCTCAAGGTTGCCGACAACACGGGCGCCAAGGAGATCTTGTGCATCCGCGTGCTCGGTGGCTCGTCGCGGCGTTACGCCGGCATCGGCGATGTCATCGTGGCCACGGTCAAAGAGGCCATCCCGGGCGGCAACGTCAAGCGTGGCGACGTGGTCAAGGCCGTGGTGGTGCGCACCGTCAAGGAGCGCCGTCGCGCGGACGGCAGCTACATCAAGTTCGACGAGAACGCCGCGGTGATCATCAAGCCCGACAACGATCCGCGTGGCACGCGCATCTTCGGCCCGGTCGGCCGTGAACTGCGCGAGAAGCGCTTCATGAAGATCGTCTCGCTTGCTCCGGAGGTGTTGTAGATGAAGGTCAAAAAGGGCGACACGGTGCTCGTCGTTTCCGGTAAGGACAAGGGCGCCAAGGGCAAGGTCCTGGTGGCCTACCCGACCCGCGACAAGGTGCTCGTCGAAGGCGTGAACCGAATCAAGAAGCACACCGCCATCTCAAGCAACGAGCGCGGCGCGCAGTCCGGCGGCATCGTCACCCAGGAGGCGCCCATTCACGTGAGCAACGTGATGGTGATCGACTCCGACGGCAAGCCGACCCGGGTCACGTACCGCGTCGACGACGAGACCGGCAAGAAGGTCCGCGTCGCGAAATCCAATGGCAAGGACATCTGACAATGACTACCACTGAAAGCGCGGTGCAGACCCTTCCCCGCTTGAAGCAGCGCTACCGCGAAGAGATTCGCGACTCGCTGTTCAAGGAGTTCGGTTACGCCAACGTCATGCAGATCCCCGGCGTGGTGAAGGTCGTCGTCAACATGGGTGTCGGTGACGCCGCCCGCGACGCGAAGCTGATCAACGGCGCGGTCAACGACTTGGCGCTGATCACTGGTCAGAAGCCTGAAGTCCGCAAGGCTCGGAAATCCATAGCGCAGTTCAAATTGCGCGAGGGCATGCCGATCGGCGCGCGCGTGACGCTGCGCGGCGACCGGATGTGGGAATTCCTGGACCGGCTGACCTCGATCGCACTGCCGCGTATCCGCGACT
>DATFCF010000885.1:0-4140 GCA_035253445.1 Mycobacterium sp. | reverse complement strand
CCAACAGATCGCTGAGCTTGCTGGCCTGGGGTGTTTCAAGCACCAGCTTGGGCGCGATCACGTAGTCGGCGAGCTGCGCCGTCTGCGACATGATCGGGTCGGTCTGAACCAGCAGGTCGAGGCTCCGCAGTGCCTTGATGGTCTTGAGTTGGTCGGGCCAGCACGCCGCTGGGTTGCCGCCAAGGCTGATGAGGGCGCGGACTCGACCTTCGCCCTCAGTCAGTATCTCCTCTGGCATCAGGGCGGTCTGGACGCCCGCAATGGAGCAGACGAAGTTGTCTTGCACCCGCATTGGGACGCCTACTCCCGCGGCAGGCATTGGCGGAGCGGCCTGAGCGATCGCGAGATACTGCGGCGCGAGCGTTCCGGGGTTCACCACCGGTTCGCCTGCGCGCATCCAGGAGCCGGTGAGCGATTGGATGACGAGCAGCATGTACTCGAAGACCGTTCCGGACTGGGCCATGTTCGGTCCGGTAGCCGCAGCCGCCCAGATCCTGCGCGAGCTCCCGATCAGCCGCGCCACCTCGGCGAGCTGTTCAGGCGGCACGCCGGCACGCTCGGCCACGGTGTCCAGGCCGTAGCCGGCTACCGCTTCGCGAAGCGCCTCGACACCGTCGACGTTCTCGGCAAGGAAGTCCTTGTCCTCGAGGCCTTCGTCGAGGATGAGCTTGCAGATCGCAGCGAGTATTGCGATGTCCTGTCCCGGGCGGGGTTGCATGTGGATTGTGGCCCGCTGAGCCGTTTCGGTTCGACGCGGATCGATCACGATGAACGTCCCGCCACGCTGCTTCACCTGCCTGACCCATTCGTTTGGGTTGGCCAGGGGGCCGAACGCATGACTCACGAGCGGGTTGGCGCCGACCAGAAGCAGGACCTCCGAGTCGAGCGCCGAGCGTCCCGGCGTCATCCAGATTCCGTGCATCGGCGGTGCCACCACTTTGCCAGGCTGGTCGAAGGAGTTGGGATCGCACACCATCGGTGTGCCCAATGCCTCCGCGAACGCCAGGGAGGTCGGAATGGAGGCAGGGCTTCCGGTGAACATGTACGTACCGTTGAAGATCGCCACGCTACGTGGCCCGTGCTCATCGACGATGGTACGAAGCCGTTCGGCGATCTCGTCCATGGCCTGCTCGCTGCCGATCGGTTCGTGACCCCCATTCACCCGCTTGACGGGCTGGAGCAGACGGTCGGGGCGGCCTAGGAACTCGGGTATCGCCCGTCCCTTTTTGCAGGTGTAGCCAGCGCTGAGACCGTTGTTACGGTCACCGACGACCTTGACCACCTTGCCACCCTCGATCGTGGCCAAGATCCCGCAATGGTTGTGGCAGAGGTGGCAGATGGCCGGGAAGGTGCCATCGGGCGTCATTGGCTCGCACCCCGCCGTTCGAAGCAAACCGATCTTGTCCCCTGTTCCGGTCATCTGGCTCCCCATAGTCGTGGCGCACCCGCTGTGACAGGCGCGTTCCGCGCTCGCGCGTGAGTTGCTCCGGCATCGATGCAATGCAACCGAATCGCGCGGCGCCGGCGCATCTTTCGCCTCCATCGAGATGCGATGCCCTTCACACCGACCCATCCAATGTGGCGGATGCCATATTTTCGACGCTAACATGTACGCATGAGACCGTTAGTCCGAATACGGGATCTTTGGTGTGCGGCGGCACGAAACCGTCGTACCGGGAAGCGAGTCGACGAAGCAGCCGGACGGATCAGCGACCGCGATCCCCGTCCGCGACGACGCCATAGCGGGATGGTCGAGCACGCACTGTGGCAGTGACCGCGCTGGGCATGCCGTCGTTGACTCGTCACCGGAATACCGACATGCCGATGGATGGTCCTCTCATCGACCGCTTCGGGCGGGTGGCAAGTGATTTGCGCGTGTCATTGACCGACCGCTGCAATTTGCGTTGCGCCTACTGCATGCCTGCAGAAGGTCTGAACTGGCTGCCAGATGACGAGATCCTGCAGTTGAACGAACTCGAGCGGTTGCTGCGAATCGCGGTGCAGCGACTGGGGGTGCGTAGCATCCGTTTCACCGGTGGCGAGCCCCTGATGTCGAAGATGCTGGAGCCGGCCGTGCAGTTCGCAGCGGCGCTGACTCCGCGTCCTGTGATCGCCATGACCACCAACGCCGTCGGGCTCGCCAAACGCGCTCCCGGATTGGCAGCGGCCGGGCTGAACCGGGTCAATGTGTCACTGGACACCGTCGACGCCGACCGCTTCGAGGCAATCACCCGGCGAGACCGTCTCGATGCCGTATTAGCCGGTCTAGCCAGCGCCAAGCAGGCCGGGCTGGGACCGGTGAAGGTGAACGCAGTCCTCGGTCGAGCGACCGGCCGCGACGACGCGGTGCGACTGCTGAGATTCTGCCTGGACCACGGTTACCAACTACGCATCATCGAGCAGATGCCGCTGGACGCCGAGCACACCTGGAGACGGGACGAGATCCTTACCGCTGCAGACATTCACGCCGCCTTGAGTGCCGAATTCAGTCTGTCGCCCGACCCCGCACCACGGGGATCAGCACCCGCGCAGCTGTGGCGCGTCGACGGCACAACCTCGACCGTTGGTGTAATCGCCTCGGTGTCGGAAGCATTCTGTGCCGACTGCAATCGCACGCGTCTGACCGCCGACGGCCAAGTGCGGAGCTGTTTGTTCGCCACGGCCGAGACCGACCTGCGAAGGCTGATGCGCTCGGGTGCCGACGACGACGCCGTGGAAGCGGCGTGGCGGGATGCCATGTGGACCAAGCCCGCCGGACACGGCATCAACGATCCTGCCTTCACCCAGCCTGACCGACCGATGAGTGCGATCGGTGGTTGATGGAATCAACTGCCCCCATGCTTGCGCAGGCGATGGGGCACCGTCGTCGCTCTCGCGGTCCTGCGCCTGCGGTGCACTCGCACCGGATCCGGCGAAAAGCGAATCCCGCAATATTCCAATCGCTATATTGAATCCGAATCCGGCCCCTCGGAAAGCAAGGACGCTGATGTCTACTTCTGTGCCACCGCTGCCACTGGTCATCGAAGACCTGACCCCGGAGTGGATGACCTACGCGCTCACAGACGCGACGGGCGGTCTCGCCGTCGAAAGCGTCGTGGTCGAGAACGTCATCTGGGGCAGTGGAACGAAGGCCATGGTCCGGGTGGTCTATTCCGAGCCGCCGCGTCAAGGGGGGCCGCCCGAACACCTTTGCGTGAAAGGCGGATTCAACGCTGACCTGCGTCAAATCGAAGCATTCGCGCAGGGATATCAACGCGAAGTGGACTTCTACGCGCAACTGGCGCCGCAGATCGACATGGCTGTTCCCTCGTGCTGGTACGCAGGCCACGACCCAGACCTGCGCCAGGGCATTGTCATCATGGATGACCTCGGTGCGGCAGGCGCGACGTTCGGCGAGCCGACCGAGGCGTGGAGCATCGACCACGTCGCTTCAGGGCTGGAATCGCTGGCGAAGTTACACGCTGCCACCGTGGGGGCGACTGTGGATCGTTACGCCTGGCTCACACCGCTGAGCCCCATTCGCCTGCTCGCCGAACTGACATTCCTATCGAAGGCGTACTGGGACCATCACTTCGGGTCATCAGAAGCGCCGCCGCTTCCCGACGAGTTCTTGAATCGTGAGCTCATCCTGTCTGGGTTCAAGACGTTGTGGCGACTCGAAGATCAAGCGACGCCCAGTATCTCGCACGGAGACACCCACATCGGCAACACCTACTTCGACTCCGGTGGGCATCCGCGCTTCTTGGACTGGCAGTGTGTGTGCGCCGCGCCGCCGATCGACGACGTCACGTATTTCATCGGAGGTGCGCTAACGCCGAACGACCGGCGAATCCACGAACAGGACTTGCTCAAGCATTACCTCTCGGCGTTTACCGCCGCGGGTGGCCCCGACATTTCGTGGGACGAGTGGTGGCTCGATTACCGCCGACATCATTTGCACGGGTTTCTCTGGGCGACAACGGGATCCGCATCTCAACCCTACGAACGTGTCTGCGCGATGACGCAACGGTACGTCGTGGCAATGCAGGACCACGACACCATGTCCCTGCTCTAGTGCTCGATGTCTCGAACACGTCGGTGATTGATGCCATCCCCGCGGGAGCTTCCCGTCAATCTCGCGAAGGGCTGTTTCGATGTCGG
>DATFCF010000884.1:0-6714 GCA_035253445.1 Mycobacterium sp. | reverse complement strand
CCGGCTGACGCTCGTCGGTTACGACCAGGCCAGCAACGTCAAGTACTACGAGACGAACGACGGCGACTTTGCACGCCTGGAGTTCCACGACAACTCGTCCACCGATCCGAGCTCGCCCGAGAGCAACTCCTATTGGGTGCTCACCGATGCCACCGGCATCAAATACTACTACGGCTGGGCCTACCGCACCCAGGATGGCGCTTCGAGCGCCGACTCCAATTTTGCCACCTTCTGCACCGAGCTCGAAAGCGGGCCGATCTTCCAGGCCGACGCGGACGAGTGCGAGTTCGGTCCGACCGAGCTCGACGTCCGTTGGGGCTCGTGGACCGGCGTTTCCTACAACACCGTGAACCAGGAGCAGTTCGCCTCGAGCTGGTATCTCTCCGCCATCGAGAACATCAACGGCCTGCGCACCACGCTTTACTATGGCCGTCACACCCAGGCGGTCGGCCAGCAGAAGCCGAACGATCCGGAGCGCACCGCCGTTCCGAAGACGTTCGGCAAGGCGACCTACCTCTATAAGGTCGTGAGCGAAGACGGCAGCCAGATGACGCTGAACTGGGGATCGCGGACGGCGACCGAAATCCTCGATCCGCGCCAGTACAACGCCGAGCCCGATGGCTACCAGGAGAAATACCAGGCCCTCTACCTCTCCCAGGTGAACACGTTCGACGGCGGCATTGCAGCGCCGGATGGCACTTGGGCGACGTCGCCGACGCCCGTCGCGCAGACGGCGCTCGCCTACAACGACGGTGTCCTGCTCGGCTTCGACAACACCGAGCAGCCGATGGGCAAGCGCATCCTGACCGGTATCGCGTCGAGCGAGTACAATTTCAACAAGGCGGCGGAAGGCGATGCCACGCCCTTTGACCCCATGCCGGGCTATGCCTTCAGCTATTGGGGCCAGAACACCGTGCAGCAGACGGAGAATGGCGCGACGCTGTCGAACGACGACGGCGTGTCCGTATCCCGTTGGAACGACGACCAGGGATACAACGCACACAAAGGCGCGCTCTTCGGGCTCATCAAGAGCGTGACCTCGCCGCTCGGTGCGACCACGACGTACCAGTACACCGATGCCCAGGGAACTCTCGTGCAGAGGACGCTCCAGGTCGACGACTTCGCGCCCTATACGGAGGTCAACGCCAACCGCCACGCCTATGTCGGTCCTGGCTACGTGCTCGTGTCGACCGACGTGAAGGCCTCCGGCAGCAGCGACGTCCACAACGGCTTCTTCGTCTTCGCCTGGACCAGCACCGGCTGGCAGCGCGTCGTGACCCAGGTCTCGCGCGGCTACTACAGCGGCTTCACGCTGCAGACCGACATGGACACCTATCCGAACGCCTTTGACTTCGTGTCGATGGGGAACGGCATGGTGGGCGTCTCGCTGCCCAATGGCCTGACCAATTCCGCCGGCCATGCCTGCAACGACGTGTTCGTCTTCCAGCAGCAGCGCAGTCAGGAAAGTTGGGCGGCAATCGGCGACAACTCCGATGCGAACAGCCCTTATTTCGGTTCGCATTGCGGCAACACGCGTGTCGCCATCTCGAACGACACGGTCGGCGTCGTTGCCGGCGCCGACCAGAACTGGACCCTCTGGCACAGCAACAACAACTGGCAGCAGGATGACGGGATCACCCAGTATTCGGGCACCTTCAGCCGCACCTATGCGGGCCAGGACATCCCGGTGGCGACGCAGATCGGCGAAGGCTTCGCCGGCTTCTACTTCGCTCCGCCGCCTGGCAACGAGATGCAGGATATCGTCGCCCAGCTCGCCTTCATCAAGGACACCGGCGTCCAGGAATCCTCGCCCGGCCAGGCGAACGTGGTCGTCACGACCGCGCAGATTGGTCAGCAGTTTGGAATCCGCAGTGGGCCGGAGCAGGGAAAGAGCTGGCTCGATCTCATCGCACGCGCCATCTACCCCCAAGGCGACTCGCCAAACCTCATTGTCGCGATGGGGGCTCAGAGAGTCTACAATTCCACTCAGGGAGCGGAGACGGGAGTTCAATACTTCGATCCAAACATAACGCAGAACATCGTCCTGCGCGGGACCTATGTCGTTCCGGCATCCGGTAACAACTCCAGTGTCCCGTTGCCCGCGGCCTTTACGCCGATCGATTACGCCTCGTCAAATGGCGGTGCCGCGTCTGACTATGTCCAATGGACGGCAGCGCCGCCGTCGCAACAGGTGTCGCAGACGCCGGCCGAATACTATTGCTGCAATCAACATCATCCGTGGGTAAGCGATGCGATCAGCACGGGGATGATGGTTGGGCTGGCGAACTGGGCAACCTACACTTGGCAGGATGTCTATAGCGGCCTCAATGGTGCCGAAGGCTCCGTGCAGAACCAAACGTGCGGTGCGACGATCCCTGGACCCGTAGGTCTCGAGATCTCCACAGCCACGACCTATCCTGCTTGGGACAATTTCGGCACGACACCTTCGCAGACCACCGGCAATGCATGCTTCTTCGGCGACACCGGCGGAGATGGTGAGTACTCCGATCCCGATCTCTACAGCAGTGACGACGTCTTCGCTCTGCTGCGTGGCAACGGCGGCGGCTATAGCTCGTGGGTTTACGATGCCCTGAACGAGACCATCGACCGCGATCAGTACGCCACCATGACGTATTTCCCGCCTCGCGAGCATGGATTCATGCAGAGTAAGGATTGGCAAGTCTTTAACGATGTCATGGAGGTCGTCGGTATCGCCTTGCTTGCCAGCGGCTGGGGATCGGCCGCCGGCGCGGCGCTCACGGGCGAGATGCTCAGCGCCGCCACGGAGGGCGTCATGAGCGCCGCCTTCACTGCACAGATGATCGTTCCCATGCTGGCTCACGAGCGCATCACAGGCGGCCCGCTGTCGAACTTTGCCGCGTCTCGCCGCATCTTCTTCTTCGGGGAGAATTTCTGGGTTCGCAATGCGGACGACACGCTCTCGCCCGTGGCGCTTCCCAACAACGCCGACTCGCAGACCTTCCGCCCGAGCAACATTCCTTCGACCTATACCCTCTCGACTGCGGTCAGCGGAACGATCTCCAACTACACTCCGCTTACCTATTCGAACGGCTCCGACGACCCGGACAATGCGACATACCTGTTCGAATTCCGCAATGGCGACGTGCGCCGGACGAACGACGGAACCTTTGCGCCCGCCGACGTGCCTCAGATCGAGGACGGCGCGTATTGGTCCTCCGAGAATCCGAACGTGGACTCGGACAACCTGACCGGCGACGCCGCCTTCATTCTCTATGACCAGGGACCGAAGTCTCAGTCGTTCTCGGCTCGCGCCGGCAACGATTTCACGCTCTTCGCAGTAGTCGACCACGCCTCGACGGGCGAGATCGCCGACAAGGTCGTGTCGTCTGTCACCGTCGATGATGGCGTGAAGCAGACCACAACCAATTTCGCCTACTCGCCCGACATCGGCAAAGGCACGACGGGTAGGTACAGCCTGGGCGGCTCGACCGGCCTCTATGCCCAGACCACCATCTCCTATCAGGGCACGCAGGAGACGATCTTCGTCGCCTCGGGCGGCTGCCTGACGTCGGCAACAGGTGCCGGCATCACTCTCGATTCGTCCTGCACCGGGGCGGTGTCCTCGGGCGTCTCGACGCGCTTCCTCTTGCATGCCGACGGCCGCATCGAATCTCTCGCCAGTCCCGGCCAGTGCATGCTTGCCAATGCGAGCGGGACGTCGCTCACCCTTGCTGCCTGCGATCCCTCGAATTCGGCTCAGCTTTTTGCTCTCTACGACCTTCCCGACGCGACGCAGCCCTTTGCGCTGAAGAGCATCGGCCTCAGCACGAGCGGCGACCAGTGCGTAGGCTCCGGTGCCGGCCTGGCATGGACGAGCTGCTGGCAATCCGACGAGTCTCAGGTACTGCAGATCTCACAGGCCAATGCCGACAACAGCGGCCGCACCGCCGGCACGACCATCGTATACAACTATGCCGGCAGCAGCTCCAACCGGTCGGTCATCGACGCGACCGACACGTCGACGGCCATCCCCGGCTACACGGGCACGGTGGACTTCGACACCGCCGCGACGACGCGGGCCACGACCGCCTGGACGACCTACTTCGGCGAGCTACTGGGCGCCTCCTACCGGACCGAAAGCTATCGTGACGGCCAGTCCACGCCCTATCGGTCGTCGGACACCATGCACGAGATCGTCGACCTGACCCGGAGCGGCGCCTATGACGGAGGGCTGACGCGCCGCCTGTCCAGGGCTGCCTGGATCACCGACACCACCGATGGCGTCGCCACCGTATCGGCGGCCGAATACAACGGCCTGAGTCAGCTGCGGGCCACCCACATCAATACCGAGAAGGCCGTCACCGCCGCCGACGATACGGGCAACGTCAGTCTCTCGGCGCAGACGATCCGCTCCTCGCAATACACCTACTACGCGTGGGAGGTGCCGGACTACAGCGCGGCGATGCTGGCCGCCAACCGGCTGGCCGACGTCTACGAGACCTTCGGTGCGGTCAGCGACGCCAACGCCGCTCCCGATCCGGTCCTCGCCAGCGTCACCACCTATTCGCAGGTCAACCGCCAGTCGGATGGCGCCCCCGTCATGCTGCCGCTCGCGACCTACCAGGCCCGCGGCAACGGCGTCGATATCGATCTGCCGCAGATGGTCGTCGGCTTTTCCCAGCTCATCTCGGTGAGCGGTTCGAACGGCGACTATCTGACGCCGGATACCAGTGGCGGCAACGAGGGCAACTGGGGCTGCCTCGTCGCCACCCAGGCGAACGGCCAGGCGTCCCTTTCGACCGACAGCGCCTGCGCCGACGTCGAGGGCGCATCTGCATCCTCGACCGGCGCCGTCTACACGGCCCACAAGCTCGTCAATCCGCTCGACACCCAAGACGCCAGCGGCAATTACCATACGCTCTGGCTGCTGGAATCGCAGACCGTGCCGGGCCAATGTCTGACGTCGCTCGCCAATCCCTCCGCCGACGGCACGACGGGATTTGCTCTCGCGGCCTGCGATCTCACCAACGGCCTGCAGAAGTTCGGTCTCGGCACCCAGTATCTTCCGGGTTACGGCTTCTACACTTCCTTCACCGTCTTCCAGACGGCGAACGGCACCGCGACCGACCTGGTGCTGAACGGTTTTAGGGACAATTCCGGCGCCGGCACCTATTTTGCACCGCAATGGTCGACGGCCGGCTCGTCTCAGCCCGACATGCCGGAGCAGGGCGAGCGCATCTGGGCTGCCCGGGCGATCACCTATCCCTCCGTAGAGCTCGACACCGACGCGGCGAACTGCCTGCACGGCGTGCCCTCGCTGACGGCGGACGACAGCTGCACGACGTCGACTCCGCGCGACTCCACCTGGCTTCTCCATGCCAACGGCCTGGTCGAGAGCAACGGCAACCCCAACCTCTGCTTCACGGCCGGCTCCGGCGGTATCTCGGTCGATCAGGCCTGCGGGGTCGCCGCTCCGGCGGGCTTCCGCCTCGTCGACAAATGGTACGACAGCCCGAGCATCGCGATCGGCGCCACGTCCGGCTACTTCGCCCTGAAGAGCATGACCGCCGACTCGAGGGACCCGTCCCACGACAACTGCCTTGCCTATCCGGGCCAATGGGCGGCCTGCACGGCGGACACGGCAACCGAGCTCGGATTCGGCCTGCCCTTGAACGTGAACCTGCCGCTTCCGGCGCCGGGCACGCTCGATGGCAGCCCCGACGCCTGGATCAAGAAGAACGAGATCGTCGGACGCGACCCCGTCACGCTCCAGGCCACCGACGTCACGGCCTATTTCGGTGCCACCGAAAACGGCACCGACCTCTTCCTCACGAGCTCCGTCATTCTCTCGGCGACCAACAAGGGCTTGCCGATCGCGAGTTTCGCCATCGGCAGCGCCCTCAGCCAGCGCGCCGGTTATTTCGGCTTCGAGCCCTATGAGACTGGGGGCGCCTCGGGCACCGCCTCATACTGCACGGATGCCAACTGGAGCTGCTTGGGCGGCGAGGTCGCAAACATCGCGACGAGCAACGTCCAGCCCCATGCTGGCAGTGCCTATGCCTACTGGTCGAAGAGCGGCGGCATCGCCGTTTCCCCGGTGACGTTCAGGCCGGCGATCGACATCAACGGTCAGCCGCTCGACACCGTCGTCTCCGCATGGGTGTCGCCTGCCGCCTCGCAGAGCTGCTCGGTCGGCTTCACCGACGCCGACGGCAATGCCGTCTTCCAGCAAAGCGTTATCGGAGATGGGTCCAACTGGTACTATCTCGAGGGCATCATTCCGGCGTCGAGCGACATCGGCACGTCGGTGCCGACCGTCTCCTGCGCCGACGGCGGCGCCATCGACGACGTGCGCTACTCGGCCGTCCAGGCCGGGTTCAGCGCGACGATTTACGACGCAAACGCCTATTATCGGGCGGTGGCGAACCTTGCCGACAATGGCAACACGGCCCGCGCCATCTATGACGACCGCGACGACGTCATGGCGGGCTATGTCGAGCGGCTCGGCACCGACCACGCCGTGGCGAGCCGGCTGACGTCCGGCACCATGATGGCGGGCTTCAGCCGCTACGGCGGGTTCAATCTCCTGAACGCCAATGCCGGTGCGCCGGATGGGGTCGCCTACGGCATCTATTCGAGTGCCATCCCCAATTCGGTCGCCTCCCTTTCCCTGGCGCCGGAGGCCTCGCAGTTCTGCTCGGCACTTCCCGTCCAGTCCACGGACGTGGGCTG
>DATFCF010000883.1:0-6281 GCA_035253445.1 Mycobacterium sp. | reverse complement strand
TGCCTTCGTCGCAGCGGGCGGGTCAGGCCGCGGCAGCGAGCCGAACTCTGGTGGCCGCTTCTCGACGAAACTCGACACGCCCTCCATCACGTCGTCACTATCTGTGAGGAAGCGCTCCGCCAACTGGTCCGCCGACACTGCCGACAGCTCGAATGAGACTGTCTCCTGACCGGCCCAGAGCTGTTCCTTGATGGTCTGCATTGCCTTGGGCGAGCAGGACCGCGCCAGGTCGTGGGCGTACCGCAGTGCCTCGGCCAGGACCTCGTCACCTTCGATCACCTGGGCTACCAGACCCAGTCGCATGGCCTCCGCCGCGCCGATCACCCTCGCCGACAACAGAAGGTCGGCTGCGGCCGACATGCCTATCACCCGCGGGAGCAGCCAGGCGACCCCGGACTCGGCAGGCAGACCCCGCCGGGCGTACGTCGTGGTGAAACGCGCGTCCATCGCGGCAAAACGCACGTCGCAGGCCAAGGCATGGGCGAAACCGATACCGGCACACGCGCCCTGGATAGCCGCAACAACGGGCTTTCTGACCCTTGTCGTCTCCCATGGCGCTGATCGACGGACGTTTTTCCGAGCGAATGTGCGTTCGGCCGCAAAGGTTTTCAGATCCTCCATGTCTCCGCCCACGCAGAATGTCGACCCAGCCGCGGCCACCACTATCACTCGAACAGCCGGATCTCTATCGGCGTCGGCGAGCGCCGCGGCGTACGCGACACTCAGCTCGTCCGACCAGGCATTGCGCTTTTCCGGCCGGTTGAACGTGATGAGACGCACTCGGTCGACCTGCTCGGTCAGCAGGACCGTCGTATCGTCACCCGTCATCAGACAGTCACTCCGTCAGGCCGTGACGACTCCCTGAGAACTCTGCGCTCGATCTTTCCAGTTAGGTTGCGAGGCAATGCATCTACGAAAACCACCTGCCGGGGACGCCGATAGCCGGCCAGCTTGCTGTGGCTCCAGGCGAGCAGCTCGTCCGCGACGAGCTGACTGCCGTCAGCGGCCACCACGAAAGCGACGACAAGTTCGCCCCACCGCTCATCGGGCACACCAACCACGGCCACGTCCGACACCTGGTCGTGTTGCGCGAGCACCGCTTCGACCTCAGCCGGGTATATGTTCTCGCCGCCGGTGACAATCATGTCCTTCACTCGGCCGGTCAGGTAGAGGTAATCGTCGGCGTCGAGGAAGCCCAGGTCGCCGGTGCGGATGTACCCGTCGGACGCGTTCAAACCCTGCGTTTCCTCGGGACGCCGCCAGTACCCCTGGGTGCACTGCTCGCTGCGGACACAGATCTCGCCCGCCCGTCCTGTTGGGAGAAGTTCGCCGGTGCCGACTTCCCGGATCTGAATCTCGACGCCGGGGAACGGTCTCCCGACCGATTTCAGGCGATCCTTGGTGTGCTCGTCCGGGCCGAGCGCGGTGATCGTGATGCACTCGGTCGAGGCGTACTCCTGGAGCAGCGAAACGCCCAGGACCCGCTGAGCGCGCTCCACGGTTGACGCAGTGACTGGAGCCGCTCCGTAGACGACGAGCTGCATGCTCGAGACATCACGGGCGCGTTTTTCCTGCTCTTCGATCACCATGTTGATCATGGTCGGGACCAGGTTTATGTGCGTGATCCCGAACTTCTCGATGGTGTCGAGCACCGACGCCGGAGTGAATCGATCGACGATGACGACGTGCCCGCCGGCCACGACCGCGAGCAGCGGAAAGACGCACCCGCCTATGTGGTAGTTCGGCAGCGACAGCAGGTGCGTCGAGCTCGCCTCGTAATGAAGCTCTGCGCTCGCATGGACGAAAGCGCTCACGTTGTCATTGGTGAGCATCACACCCTTCGGTATCCCGGTCGTTCCCGAGGTGTACGGCTGAACTACGACGTCCGTGCCTTGGCCCTCATCCAATCCCGACCACGCCCCGCCCGCCTCGCGCCATGCGATATATGCGGGACCAGTCTCGATTGCGCCGTCGATTCGCGGGGCGAATTTTGGATCCACCACTGCCTTTGCTGCACCCATATCCTGCAGCAGTGTTGCGATCTCATCGCGGTTGAGATTCCAGTTCAGCGGGGCGAAGGTCGCGCCGATGCGCGCCGTCGCGAAATACAGTTCAAAAAGCTCGATGCAATTGTGACCCAAAAAGACGACTCGGTCACCGCGCTGAACCCCATCCGCGATGAGCGAGCCAGCTACCTTGTCGACATTCGCGTCCAGCTGCGACCACGATACGCTGCGCCCGGTGCCCGCCTCGGTGATCGCCGTCACGTCGGCTCGATTGCGCGCGTGGTCCCGGATAACCCCGGAAATGGAAAAGGTAGTCATGCGTCTCCTCAGCTCTATCTGCACCGGTATCATTTCGAGCCAACGGATCCGGCCAAATACGTGGTCCAGCGGCACCCGCGCTTGCAGGGTCCCGTAGGTCGTCCAGTCGAAGTAGAGCGGGCCGTTGGTTCTTGAGCACGATGACGTCCACCGACTATGAGATCAACCCGTCGACAAAGCCCTTTGTCGATATCTCCACACACGAGGTTGAACCCGCGCGGGAGGTCATAGGCCGATGCTGGCACGCAAGGCGAATGACCCGATGGGCGGCTGCGCAGTGGAGGCAGGATCTAGTGTCGGCGGTCGACCACGGCCGACGTCACCGCCCGGAGCCGGAAGTCTCGATGAGACCGTTGGCCAGCGCGGGACGCGTCGGCCCGCCCGCCGCGTCGATGATGCCGGCCTGCACAACGGCGCACCGTCCCTCTTCCCACATCTCCACGACCAGGGTCTCGGTCGGAAGAACCACGCCGGCAAAACGCGCATAGAACGAGCGAACAACTTCGGTATCGCCACCAAAGAGGGCGTCGACCGCTTCTCGTAGGACGATGCCGTAGGTGCACAGACCGTGCAGGATGGGCTTGTCGAACCCCGCCTTCGCCGCAAATGCCGGGTCGACGTGCAATGGATTTCGGTCCCCGCACAACCGGTACAGCATGGCTTGTTGGGGCAACACTCGGAACGACCGCGTGACGTCGGCCGGACGATCGGGGATCGCACCGCCGAGTCGTGGCCGAGACTGCCCTGCCGCGGCGTCTTCGCCTCGTACGTAAATGGTGTCGCGCACCGTCCAGAGCAGTCGTCCATCGTCAGCGAATGCCTGACCCTCTCGAACGATGAGCGATGCGTCGCGTGCGTCAAACACGTCACACACTCGCGACCGCAGGACCGCCTCACCTGATCGCGAGATCGGGCCCTCGACCTCCACCTGCTGGTCATAATGGAGAACCGAACCGAGGTCAATGTCGCATCCGGGAATCTCCAGGCTCGGCACCGCGGCCTCATGGAACGTCGGCGCCACGATCGCGAAGGACGGCAGCACCTGAAACCCGGCGTTCTCGTACAAGTAATGCAACGCCGCACCGCCACCCGCGTCGAGTGCACCGGCACCCACGCCGAGGTGGTAGAGGATCACATCGGACTCATCCCATCGGAAGCGGCGCTCCGGCAACTCGGCTCCCCGCGCTGCGGCAACATCGATCGGCACTGACGACTCCCTCTCCCAGAGCACTTATCTAACGATAGGTATTGACACTAGCATCACACACACTATGATATTGTGGCCGCGGTCACAGCACCTGTGCGCAGCTACAACGCAATGGCTGGCTCCACTGCGGGAAGGGAGACGGTTCCACGTGGCACCAACTAATTTGCGCGAGGCGCCAACAACTTTCCGATCGAGCACCGGCTCGGCAGTACGGACTGCGCCCCGATCGACGGACTTCGATCGGCTGTCAGGGATCAACCACGCGGACGACAAACTTGATGACGTCACCACCGCGGTAGCCCATACGTTCGCGGAGTTGGTCGGAGTGAATCGATGCGCAGTCTTCATGCGGGACAACGCCGACGAGTCCTTCAGGGTGCGGAAGTGGCTCGCCGAGACCGACTACACCGGGCACCTCCGCGGCATGGTCAACGGAGAAGACCCGTTCACGGCGGAGATCTTGAACCGTCGAGAACCAGTCGTGATCGCCGACAGTCTGTCCGATCCACGCGTCGCACAACATTACGAGATCTCCCGACGTTGCGGGGTCCACTCAATGCTCGGCCTTCCGCTGACCTACGGCGACGAGGTCATCGGCCTCGCCTTCCTCGACGACGTGGGGAAGTCGACGCAATTCTCCGGTGAGCAACTCAACAGGGCCGTCCAGTTCGCGACAGTGTGTGGCGTGGCGCTCGAGCAATCCCGTGCACTCGAAGACAGTCTGGGTGAGATGCTGAACTGGCGGCGCGACGCGATGCAGCATCGCCAACTCCTCACGGCTGCCGAGCATCTGGATGAGCTAATCCGGAACCGCTCGGTCACTACTAGGGATTTTGCGCTCGCAGGAACTGCCGTCCTGGGCCGCCCAGTCGAGATCGTCGATGCCACGTGGCACGTCGTGGCGCATGCCCAACCACGTTGCTCTGAAAGCCGAAGAATCGGCCAGCTGAGTGATGAACGGGTCCGGTCACACGCAAAGGTGCAGCCCCTGCTCAACCGCGCCATCCGGGATGGTCAGCCGTGTGTGATCCCTCCACTGCCGGCCCTCGGCGTCGACCTCCGGTGTCTGGTGGCCCCGATCACGAGTGATCAAAACACCCTGGGCCATATCATTGTGCATGAAAGTGGCCGACCCTTCACTGCATTCGACCACCGGACGGTCAGCTCCATCGCCCGCCGCGCGGGCACGGCACCGTGCGGGTCGAGCGGTAGCGGCACTCGGGCTCAACTCGATCGCAATGCGTGCCTTGCCGCGGCCCTCCAGGACGTGCCGACGGCCGACGGAACGACGATCTCTGACGCCGGCCTCCCCCCGGGCCCCTACGTGCTCTGCGTGCTCGGGGGTATTGGGATCAGGTCCGTGCCACAGCCCGCCCGCGAGCTCGTCGAGGCAATGACTTTCGAGGTGACCGGAAACGGGACGGCTTGCTTCACCGAGCACGACAACCGACTTGTCGCACTACTCCCGGTGCAGTCAGACGTGACGTCCGTGATCGACGGCATCCGGCCCCTGGTCGAGCGCGCCGCTGCGGAGTCCTATTCGCTTCAACGTCTCACACTTGCCGTTTCGCGGCCGTTCGACAGCCTCTCGTCCTGCCTTCGAGCGCACGACGAGGCGCAGCAGGTGCTTCGAGCCGTGCGCTGCTTCGAGAACCCGGAGATTCCGCGGGTGATCTCGGCGGACGATCTCGGCGCGAGCCTGGCCTTCCTGTCGTCGGCCGACGTCGCGGAGGCTCGCCGATTCGCGCTGGCGTACGCAGGACCGGTACTCCAGCAGGCCAACCACCAAGAACTCCTGACCACGCTGCGCGCCTTCCTGGGGTTCCGCAACGTCGTCCGCTGCGCACGCACACTCGGCGTGCACGAAAACACGGTGCGGTACCGACTGTCGAAAATCGAGTCACTGACCGGCCAGGACCTGCTCAACGACACGGATACACAGGTTCGGGCCTCACTAGCCATGCAGGTCCTCCGCATGACAGGCGACTGCCCTTGGTGAACGCATCTCCCCTGATCAAGCCATCTGTGGCGCGACAAGAACTCTATGCAGTGGCCCACAACAAGTCGCCCGTCAACATCCCCAAAAGGATCGTCCCGACGACCACCGAGATCAACGATCCACGGATTCGGGCTGACGACCAGGCCGGACTGAACCCGTATCAGGCGCGCACCTACCGGTCCTGATACGGGCACACGACCCTGTCGATGATCGCCTTCTCCTGGCCTGTCGAAACGAAAACCGAAGCGACAAAAGGGTAATCGGTGTCACCGATCAGGGCATGATCGGATGCACAATACCCGAGATCCGGCGCCTGATTGTGCACCTCATACTCCGACAATCCCACCCCGACGAGCACGTCTGGTCCTGGTCACGCTGGCGACGCCGACCGCACCAAGCCCGCAGGTGCCATTGCCAAACCCGCGGACGCCCATCATAAGTTTCTTACACTAATAATGGCCCTTCCGGCCAGCACAATTCGACCCGCTCGGCTGGATAGCCGCGCACAGCGGCCTGCCGGCGCAGAGCCGGTGCATTCTGGATGGGTCGACTCGCGCTCGGACAGCGTCTACCGACGTGGCGTTCGACCAGAGTTGGCTCACAACCTCAGTCGAGCGATAGCCGCTCGAGGAGCCGCGGCATGAGGTCGTCGGATCCAGAAGCCTCGAAATAGGCACTGATATCAGACAACTCGTCGAACCGGCCGTGGATCTCTTCTACACTTGGCACTTCGTCGAAGACGACGCCGTTT
>DATFCF010000882.1:0-3255 GCA_035253445.1 Mycobacterium sp. | reverse complement strand
ACGGTCAAGACCAGTGAGATCGATCGGTTCCCGCGCGGCAACCTGATCGGCATCCCCGGTGCGCCGGAACGCATGGTGCAGAACACCTCTCGCGATGCCGACTGGACCGTGTGCGACGCGGTCTCCGGGCACGCAACCGGTGTGACCGTCATCGCGGGCACACCCGCCGAGGGCGGCGAACGCGCCACCGCGCTGCCGGCGAACCACGCCGTCCTCGTCGAGAATCCCGATGGCACCAACCCGGGGACCTGGCTGCTGTGGGACGGCCGACGCAGCCCGATCGACCTCAACAACCGTGCGGTCACCGACGCGCTCGGCCTCGGCGTCGACATTCCCGCACCGCGCCCCATCGCCGCAGGACTGTTCAACACGATTCCCGAAGCGCCCGCGTTGACCGCGCCTGCCATCCCCGGTGCCGGCGCGCCGCCCCGGTTCCCGCTGGAACTGTCGGCACCGGTGGGCTCGGTGGTTGCCTCCTACGAGGCCGACAACACGATCCGCTACTACGCGGTGCGCACCGACGGCCTTCAGCCGATCCCGCCGGTGCTGGCCGCGATCATGCGCAACACCAATTCCTATGGCCTGGATCAGGCTCCGCGCCTCGGTGCCGACGACGTGGCGCGGCTACCAGTCGCCCAGGACATCGACACCAGCACCTATCCCGCCGACCCCGTCACGCTCGTCGATGCGGGCGACGACCCTGTCACATGCGCACGGTGGGCGAAACCCGAAGGAGCGACGACGAATTCGATGGCACTGCTCTCAGGTGCCGCGCTTCCGCTACCCGACGGGTTGCGCACGGTGGACCTGGTCACCTCGGGATCCGGGGGAGTGGCCACCCGCGTGGCGCTCTCCCCCGGCCGCGGCTTCTACCTCGACAGTGGCGGGTCACTGTTCTGGGTGAGCGACACCGGCGTCCGCTACGGCATCGACACCGAAGCCGACGACAAGACCACCGCCGCGTTGGGCCTCACCGGGCCGCCACTGCCGATTCCCTGGTCGGTGCTGGCCCAGTTCGCCGCCGGTCCGACCCTGTCACGCGCCGACGCAATGCTCGCGCACGACGCCCTGCCACCCGATCCGAGGCCCGCCCAATGAGCAGGTTGATCTTCGAACACCACCGGAGGGTGCCGCCACCGGCCACCCGGCGGGGCACCATCACCATCGAACCACCGCCGGAACTGCCGCGGCTGGTGCCACCGTCGCTGCTGCGCCGGGTGCTGCCCTACCTGATAGTGATCCTGATCGTCGGAATGATCGTCGCGTTGGTGGCAACCGGAATGCGGCTGATCTCGCCGACGACGTTGTTCTTCCCGTTCGTGCTGCTGCTCGCGGCCACCGCGCTGTATCGCGGCAGGGACAACAAGATGCGCACCGAGGAAGTCGACGCCGAACGCGCCGACTATCTCCGCTACCTGTCCGTGGTGCGCGACAACGTGCGTGCCCACGCCACCGAACAGCTTGCCGCCCTTACGTGGTCGCATCCTGAGCCGCAGGCGCTCACCACCATCCCCGGCACCCGCCGGCAATGGGAACGCGATCCGCACGACGCCGACTTCCTGGTGTTGCGAGCAGGCCTGCACGACGCGGCGCTGAACACGTCGCTGCGGGTCAAGGACACCGCCGACGAGATCGATCTCGAGCCCGTCTCACACACCACCCTGCGGGGCCTACTCGACACGCAACGCACCATCCACGACGCGCCGACAGGCATCGACGTGACGAAGCTGTCGCGGATAACCGTGCTTGGTGACGCCGACGAAGTCCGCGGTGCTCTGCGCGCATGGATCGGTCAGGCCGTCACCTGGCACGACCCGACAGTGCTCGGAATAGCGCTGACCGCACCGGATCTGGAGAGCGACGACTGGTCATGGCTGAAATGGCTGCCGCACGTCGACATCCCCAGCCAGTCCGACGGTGTCGGACCCGCCCGCTATCTGACCACACAGGCAGCCGAACTGCGGTCGATGCTGGACCCCGTGCTGGCAGACCGGGAGCCGTTCTCCGGCGAAAGCTCCGGCGCGATCAGGCATCTGCTGATCATCGTCGACGATCCCGAAGTCGACCCCGACACGCTGATCCGTCCGCGGGGACTGGCCAGCGTCACCGTCATCCATCGATCGACGAAACAGCCCAACCGCGAACAGTATTCGGATCCGGAACGCCCGATCCTGCGGGTAGCCGACGGAAAGATCGAGCGCTGGCAGGGCAGTGGCTGGCACCCCTACATCGACGCCGCCGACCAGTTGCCGGCCGCGGAGGCCCGTCACATCGCACGACGGCTGTCGCGGTGGGACCCGAACCCGAGCCAGGCGAGGTCGACCACAACGGGCGGCGCGACGTTCAACACGTTGCTGGGTATCTCCGATGCGTCCGCCTTGGACGTGGCCGGCCTGTGGGCGCCCCGAAACCGTGACGACGAACTGCGAGTGCCGATCGGCGTCACCGCGACCGGTGAGCCGCTGTATTTCGACCTCAAGGACGAGGCCGAGGGCGGGATGGGGCCGCACGGCCTGATGATCGGTATGACGGGTTCTGGCAAGTCCCAGACGTTGATGTCAATCCTGTTGTCGCTGCTGACCACTCATTCGGCCGACCGGCTGATCGTGATCTACGCCGACTTCAAGGGTGAGGCCGGCGCCGACATCTTCCGGAACTTCCCGCAGGTGGTCGCGGTCATCTCGAACATGGCCGAGAAGCGCTTGCTGGCCGATCGGTTCGCCGACACGCTGCGCGGTGAAGTGGCCCGCCGCGAACAGCTGCTCAAGGAGACCGGCCGCCGGGTGCAGGGCAGCGCGTTCAACTCGGTGACCGAGTACGAGAACGCCATCGCGGCCGGGCACGACCTGCCGCCGATGCCGACGCTGTTCGTGGTCGCCGACGAGTTCACCCTCATGCTGGCCGATCACCCCGAGTACGCCGAGCTGTTCGATTACGTTGCGCGTAAGGGCCGCTCGTTCCGGATCCACATCTTGTTCGCCTCGCAGACGCTGGACGTCGGCAAGATCAAGGACATCGACAAGAACACCTCCTACCGCATCGGGTTGAAGGTGGCCAGCCCTGCAGTCTCCCGTCAGATCATCGGCGTCGAGGACGCCTACCACATCGAATCGGGCCGTGAACACAAAGGCGTCGGCTTTCTGGTACCGGCGCCCGGGGCGGTGCCGATCAAGTTCCGCAGTACCTATGTCGACGGCATCTACGACCCCCCGGTGAAGGCCAAATCCTTTGTAGTGCCATCCATTCCGGAGCCGA
>DATFCF010000881.1:0-3280 GCA_035253445.1 Mycobacterium sp. | reverse complement strand
GGGCGAGACCGCGCTGGGCGTGGCGTGGGCGCGGTCCGAGGAGACGACGTCAGACTGTCCGCTGTTCACCGACCCCTACGCGCAACTGTTCGTCGATGCGGCTGCCGAGTGCGGATGGCGGTTTCCCCCCGAATACATGCGTGAGCGGATCCGGGCGATCTCGGGCTACGCCGCATCACGCACAAAGTGGTTCGACGAGTTCTTCATTGCCGCCGGCGCTAACGGCATCGAGCAGGCCGTCATCCTCGCCGCAGGCCTGGACGCCAGGGGCTGGCGGTTGCCGTGGCTGGGCGGCACCGTGCTCTATGAGATCGACCAACCGAAGGTGTTGGAGTTCAAGACCGAGACGCTGGCTCGCCACGACGCCAAGCCGATGGTCGCGCGCTACGTCGCCGTACCTGCGGACCTCAGGCATGATTGGCCGAAGGCATTGCGCGAGGCGGGTTTTGATGCAGCGGAGCCGACGGCCTGGGCGGCCGAGGGGTTGCTTCCGTATCTGCCGGCCGACGGCCAGGACCTGTTGTTCGAGCGGATACACCAACACAGCGTCCATGGCAGCCGAATTGCGGTCGAGGCGTTCGGCGCCGACTTCTTCGACCCCGACCATCTGGCCAGCCGTCGCGCACAGTTGCAGAGGATGCGGGAGGCAGCGGGCACCGACGATGACGAGAGCCCGGACCCACAGGATTTGTGGTTCGTCGAGGAGCGCACCGACGTGGCCGACTGGCTGACCGAGCATGGTTGGGACGTCACGTCATTCAATGCGGCCGAACTGATGACGCGATACGGCCGCTGCGGACCCGACGACGCCGACACCGTCGCACCTCGCACCGTGTTCGTCGAGGGCAAGCTGACCTGTTAGGACGCAGGGAAATTGCCGTCAGGTGGGGTCGCTGGTATCGGGTAACTTCGAGTGCATGCTGGTCGATCCCGACATCCTGCGGGCCTTCGGCGGTCAGGTCGATACGGCGTCGTCGACGATCCGTGAAGCCGACGCCGGCAACAAGGTGTGCACCGCAGCCGACGGTCTGCCCGGGTCTACCACGCAGTGGGCCGCGCGACTGGTCGGTGGGCATGTCACCGAGCAGGCCAACGCCATCGCCGCGAACGTCACCAAGATGGGCCAGGCAGTACGCGGCGCGGCCAACACCTACGAAGTCACCGACGACGCGCTCGCCGGCAGCTTCAACGGGATCTTTTAGAACCGTGCTCCCGTCACGTTCCCGGCTTGAAGGCTGGAACCCCGACTCGCTGACGTTCACCGGCCCGGCAGTCAAGACCGCCGGTGAATCCGTCGAGCGGGCAGTCGACACGATCAACAGCAACATCAAGATCATGCCCGAGACGAAAGCGTGGTCGGGCGAGGCACACGAAGCGGCATCCGGCATGTTCGACCGCGCTCACAAGACCACCACCGCGTTCAGCGACTACACCACCGCGATCGGTAACGCCCTCAACGAGGGTGCCGGCACCATCGGCGCCGCCCGAAAAGCCCTGCTGGACAAGGCCGACGAGATCGACGGCGGGCCGCTGTCGGTGTCCGACATGTGGGTGGTGCTGATCGACTCAGCGCCGATGTCGGCCGAGGAAGTCGCTGAGTTGATGGAGCGGGTGAAGGTCGACCAAGGAGTCGTCAATGGACTGCTGCTCGCCGTCGGTGCCGCCGACGACGGGACGGCGAACAAGGTGGCCGCCGCCGCACAACCGTTCGGATTCGTGCTGCCGGACCCCAACGCTCCGCTGGGCATGATGCTGCCCGGCCAGAGCAGGCCAGCCGACGATGTTCCCAACCCCAGCGATCCGCTCGGATTGTTTCAGCAGAACGTCATGCGCGGCGAGGACATGGCGATGAACGTCCGCGAGACGCGCGAGCGCTACAACGACCGTGGGCATTACGAGAAGACGCTCATCATGCAGGACGGCAGCAAGCACGTCGTCACTGAGTTTCAGGAGAACTACAGCTACGGTGTGCCCGACATGGTGACCGACGAGCATTGGGACGCCGAAGGCAATTGGATCTCTAAAACCAGCACGACAAAGCTGGACGACGGCAGTACCCGGACACTGATCCATTTCGGCGACGGCACCCAATTCATCGGGACCGAAACCGCCGATGGACGCCGCACCGGTGAGTTCACACTCCCCGACGGACGCCGTGGCACGCTACCCCCCGACAGCCCGTTCTTCACCATGGACGCCCCGACCGCGGTCGGCGGCGCGCTAACCGGCCTGGAAGCACACACCGCACGCGGCGGCAGACTGCCGGGGGTGTCAATGGATGCGATCGACGACATCAAGGCGGGCGCAAAGTTCGGTGGCCCGGCACTGGGCGTCTTAACCACAATCTGGAACATAGGAACGGCCGAAACGGCATACGACCGATGTGTTGCCGGCTTCGCTGGCAGCTTCGAAGTTGTCGGCGACTTCGCCGGAGGAGCGGTGGGCACGGGTATCGGTTCTCTGGCGCCGCCAGGAGCACAGGCAGTGACTGTGCCGTTCGCCGCTGTAGGCGGGGCGTACCTCGGCGGACGATGGATGAGCGGGCTCGGCGAGAAGGTAGCGGTGGCGTTTTGCGAGTGAACCCACTGCCGGAACCCCGCAGCTGGCACGACAGAAACGTCACCGTCGCACTCGGCGTGCTGTTGTTCGGTGCGTCCGGGGTCATCGCCGCCGCGTGGACCGTCGGCGCGCTGGCGCGTGGGGATTTCATCACTGCGGCCATCACCGCAGGCGGCACGATGTTCACCCTCAGTACCTGTGCTGGAGTTCTCGTTACACGGTTCAAACACGTCGCGCTCCGGGGTAGCGCTGACCAGAAGGGAACGGTACTACGACCCGATCCGCTCGGCACCGCGCTGACGTGCATCACGTTCGCTGCCGTAATACCGAGCGGTGCGCTCTATGTGATCTATGTTCCCGAGGGCGTGGTCGACTTGCCACTGAGTCGCGGAGAGCAGATCTTCACCCCAATCCTGATCGGATTCCTCGTGGCCCTTGCCGTGGGCGGACTAATTGCCTATGCGCGCCGCGGACCGGGCTATCTCCTGCTGTCACCGCAAGGTTTCGAGATCCGTGAGCTGGTCTCGACCAAGCGCGGTTCCTGGAGCGAGGTCACCGACATCACCGACAACGCACCTGGGGTGAAAGCGCGCCATCCGATCGTCATCCTGACGAAAGACAGTCAACCGCAGAGCATTCAAGGCGCCAGCGGCTACGCCCCCAACGGCGCCGCTCTGTACTGGATGATCCGCCACTACTGGAAACACCCCGAGAACCGCGA
>DATFCF010000880.1:0-19976 GCA_035253445.1 Mycobacterium sp. | reverse complement strand
CACGTCACCGTGGATTATCAGCTGCAGGGGTGTCCGATCGACCGTGGGCAATTGTTAGAGACCCTCGCCGCGCTGCTGGTGGGTCGCAAACCTCGGCTGCCGGCCAAGACGGTGTGCACGGAATGCAAGAACCGCGGTGTGACGTGTGTCGTTGTCGCCGAAGGCATCCCGTGTCTCGGTCCAGTCACGCACGCCGGCTGCGGCGCGTTGTGCCCGACCTATCATCGCGGCTGCTACGGATGCTTCGGCCCGGCCGCCACACCCAACACCGCCGCACTGATCCCGGTGCTGCGGCGGGACGGGATGTCGGAGGGCGACGTCGAGCGGGTGTTCTCGACGTTCAATGTCAACAACTTCGCGGCGGAGCGGAATGATCAATGAACCCGGAGACCCGTACCCTTACCGTCGGTGCACTGACCCGCGTCGAAGGTGAAGGGGCACTGCATGTTACGTTGACCGACGGCATCGTGGACACCGTCGAGTTGAACATCTACGAGCCGCCGCGATTCTTCGAGGCATTCCTGCGCGGCCGTGCCTATACGGAGCCGCCAGATATCACCGCGCGGGTGTGCGGCATCTGCCCGGTCGCCTATCAGGTCAGTGCCTGCAACGCGATCGAGGACGCATGCGGAGCGACGCTCGATCCCGAGCTGGTGATGCTGCGGCGCCTGCTGTACTGCGGGGAATGGATCCACAGCCACGCCCTGCACATCTTCTTGCTGCATGCGCCGGACTTCCTCGGATACCCGGACGCGATCAGCCTCGCCAAGGAGCGCCGCGAGTTCGTCGAGCGTGGGCTGGCATTGAAGAAGGCCGGGAACCGGCTGATGGAGCAGCTCGGCGGGCGGGCCATCCATCCGATCAACGTGCGGTTGGGCGGCTTCTACTCGGTGCCGAGCCGCACCGACCTCAGACCACTTGCCGAGACTTTGCGTACGGCGCTGGACGACGCCCTCTACACGGTGCAGGTGGTATCCGAATTCGACTTTCCCGATGTGGAATTCGACCACGAGTTTCTTGCGCTGGGGAATCCAGACCGGTACGCCATTGAGAACGGGACCATCAAGCGCAGTGCCGGGCCTGAGTTCGCGGTCGCCGACTTCACCGACCACGTCGTCGAGGCACAGGTTCCGCACTCCACCGCTCTGCATGCCACCTTGGACGGCGCGCGTTACGTGACGGGTCCGATGGCACGGTACTCACTTAACTCGGCTCAGTTGTCACCGGTTGCACGACAGGCGGCAGCCGAAGCCGGTCTCGGGGAAGAATGTCGAAACCCGTTCCGCAGCATCGTGGTTCGCGCCGTCGAGGTGGTCTACGCGGTCGAGGAGGCACTGCGCGTCATCGACGATTACGAACGGCCCGCTCGCTCGTTCGTCGACGTTCCGGCTCGTGCCGGCGTCGGCCACGGTGTGAGTGAGGCGCCCCGTGGACTGCTGTATCACCGATACGAGATCGGCGACGACGGGCTGATCCGTGCTACGACGATCATCCCGCCCACGTCCCAGAACCAGGCAGCCATCGAATATGAGATGGGCCAACTTGTGGCTGGCAACCTGTCGTTGGATGATGCGGCGCTGACGTCATTGTGCGAGAGGTCAATTCGCAACTATGACCCGTGCATTTCGTGTTCGGCGCATTTCCTCACTTTGACGGTCGAGCGTCGTTGAGTCGCTTGGTCGTTGGCGTCGGCAATTCTTATCGCCGCGATGACGGTGTCGGCCTCGCGGTGGCCGAAGAGATCGCCAAGCGCGCCCTTCCCGACGTTCGGGTGGTGACGGCGATCGGTGAGCCGGGAGCGATCCTGGACGCCTGGAACGGCGTGTCGGTCGCCGTGGTCGTGGATGCCGCGCTGGGCGAGGGTGCGACGCCCGGCCGCATCCGTCGTTGGACACCCGGAGATCTCGACGGCCCCGCCTTGGTGAGTTCGCATGCGCTGGGGCTGCCTCAGACCTACGCGTTGGGGCATGTCCTGGGCCAATTACCCGACAGACTAGTCGTATTCACCATCGAGGCCTCGGATGTCGATCATGGCCTCGGCCTGACACCGGCCGTCGCAGCGGCAGTGCCGGAGGTGGTCGACGCCATTCTCGCCGAATTCGCCCGATAACTGGCAAGGAGTTCCACCATGCCGGCTGCGGACCGCCCGGCCACGCTCCCGGAAGCTTTTCAGCACATCGCACGGATGGCGCCGGAAGTGGTTGCACTGCGAACTGTCGGCGGCATCCAGACGATGACTTGGCGCGAGTACGCGGCCCGGGTGCGGCAGGTGGCCGCCGGACTCGCCGCCCTATGCGTGGGTCACGGCGACACGGTGTCGTTGATGATGGCGAACCGGATCGAGTTCTATCCACTGGAGGTCGTCGCGCAGCACGTCGGGGCGACGTCGTTCTCATCGACCTGTACGCAGCCCAGCCCCGTTCGACGGTGCATGAGCCCGAGTAGGAAGGGCCGTCTGACCATACGGTTGGTGACCAATGCCTTTTGACGCGGGAGGATGACCGCCATAGCGTCGCCGTATGTGCGCTGCAATGAGGCACCCTGGGATTGTGGTCGGCACCGACGGATCAGCTGCCTCCAAGGTGGCCGTGCAATGGGCGGCACGCGACGCGGCGATGCGGAACGTCTCGCTCACCGTCGTTCATGTCGCCGGCGGCATGGTGGCGGCGTGGACACAGACGCCCGTACCGGTTGGCTTCGGCGCATGGCAACAACGGCAGGGGCAGCAATTCCTCGACGACGCCGTCAGGATCGTTGAAGAGGCCGCGCCGGGGAGCGGCCCGGCGCAGGTCAAGGCTGAGATGTACTACTCGGCCAGCGTTCCCACGCTCGTCGACATGTCAAGAGACGCGGAGATGGTCGTGGTGGGCAGCCATGGCCAAGGGGCATTCGGAACCTTGCTCGGTTCTGTGAGCATGGGCCTGGTCCATCACGCGCACTGTCCCGTCGCGGTGATCCGGGACGGCGCCGCCCCGATGCCCACGCAAGGGCCCGTCCTCGTTGGAATCGACGGCTCACCGGCGTCGGAGCGTGCGACTGCGATCGCATTCGACGAAGCGTCGCGCAGAAGTGTGGACCTCATCGCCCTGCATGCGTGGAGCGATACCAGGATGCTCGATTTTCCCGGCGTCGATTGGTCGGCGGTGAAGTCCTCGGAGGAGGGTGTTCTGGCCGAGCGACTGGCGGGCTGGCAGGAGCGCTATCCCGATGTGAAGATTGCGCGCCTCGTCGTATGCGATCGGCCGGCCCGTCAGCTCATCGAGCACTCCGAGTCCGCTCACCTGGTGGTTGTCGGCAGCCACGGTCGCGGCGGGTTTGCCGGCATGCTGCTGGGTTCGGTAAGCACAGCCGTGGTTCAGTCCGCCCGTACGCCGGTGATCGTCGCACGACAGTCGTAGTCATGCAGCGCTGGCGCACAGGGTTTGGTAGATGACCGACCGCGTTACCTTCACCTCCGGTGAGGTGAACTGCGTCGGCTATTTCTACGGAGCCGGCGCGTTAAGGGGCGTTGGCGAATCGTATCGTGCGCCCCGGTGCCAGCTGTTCGACACGACCGCGGCATTCGATGGCGACCGGAGGAACGTCTCGAGGGTCCACGCTGACCTCCGCGCCCTTTCCGCTGACCCGCACGTACAGATGGTGGCCGCGGTAGTGGATCGGGAACCCCAGTGCACCAAGGGATTCCGGCCAGTGCGGGGACAGGACAATACGATCTTCCCGGATTTCCAGCCCGCTGAAGCACCGCTGCACGAGGTCGACGCTGCCTGCCATCGCGGCAAGGTGGATGCCTTCCGAGGTTGTGCCGCCTTGAATGTCGGCCACGTCGGACTTGAGCACCTGCTGGAAGAACTCCATCGCACGATCGCGGTTGGCCCGAGCGAGCACCCAGGCGTGCACGACACCACTCAGCGTCGACCCGTGCGACGTTCGGGACATGTAGTAATCGACCGTCTGCGGGATCTGGTCGGGTGCGAAGTCGTAGCCGAGCCGCTTGAGCAACTCGCGCAACTCATCGGATGACAAGAGGTAGAGCAGCATCAACGCATCGGCCTGTTTCGATGCCCTGTACTTGTTGACATCGTCGTTCTCGGCTTCCAAGATGCGGTCGAGGCGCTGTATGTTGCCGTACCGCTCCCGGTAGCCGTCCCAATCAAGTTCTGCCAGCTTGTCATAATCCTCGAACTGGCTGATGACGCCGTCGTGGAACGGGACGAACATGCGTCGGCTGACGTGATCCCAGTGCGCCAGTTCCTCGTCGGTCAGCCCGAGCCTTTCGCTCAGGTCCAGCCGGTTGGGCAGTGGCATCAACTGGAGTGCGTCGACGGCCCGCAGGATCACCCACACGGCCATCACGTTCGTGTACGCGTTGTTGTCGATGCCCTCGTACGGCCTGTCGGGGTAGCCGGCATGGAACTCGTCTGGCCCGATGACACCCCGGATGTGATAGCGATCGTGCTCGCTGTTGTATGTCACCCTGCTCGCCCAGAATCGGGCTATCTCCGCCAGCATCTCGGCGCCGTAGTCGATCAGGTACGCCAGGTCCCCGGTGGCCTGGTAGTACTGCCACACGTTGTAGGCGACGGCGATGCCGATGTGGTGCGCTCGGTGGCTGGGATCGGGGTTCCACCGGCCGGAGCGCGGATTCAGATGCAGCTCTGGGCTTTCCTCGCGTCCGTCGCTGCCGGATTGCCACGGGAACATCGCGCCGGCGTAACCCGCCAGCGTTGCGGCGCGTCGCGCCTCGATCAGCCTGCGGTACCGGTACCGCAGCAGCGACCGTGTGATCGTCGGCAGCCGCAGATTCAGCACCGGGAAGATGAACAGCTCGTCCCAAAAAATGTGGCCGCGGTAGGCCTCACCGTGCAGCCCACGAGCGGGTACCCCGATATCCAAGTCGGCGCTGTTGTATGACACCGTCTGCAGCAGATGCAACAAGTGCAGTCGCAGGATCCGCAGTTCGTCTGCGTGGTCTTCGAATTCGATGGACAGACGTTCCCAGAGATGAGCCCACGTGAGGATGTGCGCATCGCGTATCTCGGCGATCCGGCCCTGGCGGTCGAGCCTGCGCTCGGCTGCGACGCCGGGTTCTGACGTGGCGACGTCGCGCCCGGTCACGAGGGTGGCGACCTTTTCGACCGTCAGCGATTCGCCGGCCGCCAGGTCGGCGGATATCTCGTGGCCGATTTCGGATTCCTCGTCGACGAGTCGATATGTGGCGGGCACCGGGGTGTCGCCGCGCCACACGGTGGTGCGCGCCGCCAATGCCACCGGGATCTGCGATTGCGTTGTGCGAACGGATAACAGCACCGAATTCTCGGACAGCTCACGTTTGTTCAGCGACTCCAGGTGGATGCTCGCCAATTCTCGATAACGTTCCACTCCGCCGTTGCGCACATTGCCCTCCAGCGTCGAACGGATCTCGATCGTTGCCGACCAGTCCTCGGCGACGATGGTCGTCTCCAGTGCCGCGACATGAGCCATGTGCATTGCGACGAACCGCTCTTGCTTCACCGACGTGGTTCGCCCGGCCTCATCGCGGAACCGCAGCTGGCGAGTCAGCACAGCACCGCGAAGATCGAGCGTCTGGCGGTAGGACAGCAACGTCACGGCGTCGATGTCGAACCAGTCAGCGCCGCCGATGCGGAAGGTCAACGGTAGCCAGTTGGGAAGGTTCACCAGGCTCTCGTTGCCGGTCCGCCTGCCTTGGACATCGTCCTCGAGACGGTTGTACACGCCTGCGGCATAGGTGGCCGGGTAGTGGACCTGACCGGCCCTCGATTCCGGTGCGGCGCCACGAGTGGCGAAGTAGCCGTTCCCGACCGTGCACAACGCCTCGCGGAGCTTCTCGTCGTGCGGGTCGTAGCCGTCGTATGTGAACGCCCAGGCGTCGCGCGAGGTCTGGTGCTCGTACGCCAGCCAATTCGCGCCGCGCCGCAGGAATTCGCATACCTCGGCCGGAGTGTTGAGGCTGAACTGCGCGGCGGTGGGACGGCCGCGATCCTCGTCGTGGCGCACCACCACACCGACGCCGCTGAACCGAATCGCATCAAAGGCGTCCTCGTCGGTTAGGTCGTCACCGACATAGATCGGCAGCACGCGACCGGTCTGGTGGACGCGGTCACGGATCCACTCCAGCGCGGTGCCCTTATCCCAGTCGATGTCGGGTCGCAGCTCGACGACCTTTCGACCGCCGGTCACCCGCAGGCCGTGTTGTTGTCCGTGCCGGCGGGTCAACGCGATGATCTCGCCGATACGTTCGGGCGCAGCGTTGCGGTAGTGCACGGCCACGGCAAAGCGCTTGTGCTCGACGTGTGCGCCGCCGATCTCCTTCAACGCCTCGCGCAGTTCGGCCGCGGCGCGTTCCAGAACGGGCACCGCGTCGGCTGCGGCGTCGTTGTGGTGGTGACTGCCGTCGGGGCCGGTCATCTCGAAGCCGTGGCTGCCCGCGTACCAGATCCCAGATAAGCCGATACGGTCACGGACATCTGCAAGGTCGCGGCCGCTCAAAATGGCGACCGGGCACTGCGCTGCCAGGTTGGCCAGTGCCTCGGCCGCGCCGTCGACAAGCGTGGCGGCATCGGGATCCGAGACGATTTCGGACAGGGTGCCGTCGAAGTCCAGACACACGAACGGCTGTCGGCCCGTTGTGACACCGATCAACTGACCATAGGAGTCGACGGCGTTCGGCAGCGACGACATGGGTTTGTCGCCCGTGCGGACCGCGACGTCGGCCAGATCGCCGACGACGACATCGGCGTCGCGACGAAGGTGCCTGTCGTGATGCCCGGTCCGGTCGACACCGATGACGAGGGCGAAGCCCGCCTTGCGGCCGGCGCCGGCCTCAGCGGCCTCGATGACGACGGATCGCTCCCGGACCACGCCCAATCTGCGGGTGGTCTCCAGCAGAAGGGCGGGGGCGGGCTGGTCAGGCAGCCCGAGTTCGTCGGCGACGACACCGTCGACGCGGACCGCAAAGAGATCGCCGATGCCGGCGGCGCGCAGGATGTGCGCGCACTCGCGGTTTGAGGTGTAGACCGCGGTCGCGACACCGGCTTCGGTCAGCTTGCGCACCAGAACGACGGTCGACTCGAATGCGGTCACCACATCGTCTCGCCCGCGCGCGACCACCCCGTCGAGGTCGAAAATGACTGCGTCGTGCAGACGCGGGTCTATCGTGACCGACAGCTTCACAATCCACGCCCCCCGCCAGAACCGATCGTGCAGACCACCTCGACGTCGACCGGCATCGCCGCCACCTCAAACAGCCGTTCTGCGTCGGCCCTGGTGCACGGCGCCGTGCCGGGTGTCATCAGCATGGCGGCGCCGGTAGCGATGCCGAAGCGTACCGACGTGCTGGCCGGCCACCCTCGGCTCAGCCCCACCGTGATCGCAGCGACCATCGCGTCGCCGGCCCCGACGCCGCTGACCGCACGCATCGGAATTGCCGAAAACCGTTGACTGTCTTTCGATGTGGCGAGCAGCGCCCCGTCAGCGCCCAGCGAGACCACGACGATCTCGGCGCGGCCGGAGTCGATGAGTTCGTGAGCTGCCCGGAGCTGCTCGGATTCGGTGGCGAGTTCACGTCCGACGCATTCACGTAGTTCCCGCACGCTGACCTTGAGCAGAAACACACCCGAGCTGACCCGTTGCAGGCCTTCGCCGGATGTGTCCAGGATCAGGTTCGTGCCGAGATCAAGGCAGACGTCGGCGACCTGCTGATAGAAGTCCCGTGGCACCCCAGGCGGCAGGCTGCCGCTCGCCACGACGAACTTGGCTGACGCCGCCGCCACGCGGAGTTCCTCGAGGCATTGCATCTGCTCAACGAACGTCAGCCGCGCACCGGGGAGCACAAATCGATACTGCAGGCCGGTGCTGATCTCGTCGACGGTGAAGCTCTCTCGCGTGGAGTCGCAGATCTTGACCCGGCGAAAGGGAACACCCTCGGCGCTGAGAAGATCGGCGAGCACATCGCCCGTCGCGCCGCCCGCGGGAAACACCGCCGACACCGACGCCCCCAAGACATGGGCAATGTGTGCCACGTTGATGCCTCCGCCACCCGCGTCGTAGCGGACGACACCGCAGCGGATCTTGTCGGTGGGCCGCACCAGCGGCGCATCAGTGGTGATATCGAGCGCCGGGTTCATCGTCAACGTAACGATCGGTGGTCCGCCGGCCGCGGGCCCGCCACGCGGTCTCATCGACATCACCCTCATTCCCTGAGGTCTCGTTTCAACGCCCTACCGACTGGCGATGCCGAATGGCCGCCGGACAACTCGATACGACCATTTAGCAGAAGTCGGCGGTAGGGACCGAAGTCCCGGGCCTAGGAGCCATTTGTCTTGCACCGGAAGCCGGCTCAGCGGTTTTGCGCAGGTCGCGGGGCACGCCCTAGCCTGCGCTCAAGATCCAGCACCAGCTTGGTGGTCTTGAGGACCGTGTCCGGGTTGAGGCTCATCGAGTCGATGCCGATCTCGACAAGGAACTCGGCCATGTCCGGGTAATCGGAGGGCGCCTGGCCACACAGCCCGGAGTGGATCCCGTTGCGTCGGCAGCCGTCGACCGCCAACCGGATCATTTCCTTCACGCCCTCGTCGCGCTCGTCGAAATCGAATGCGACGATCTCGCTGTCGCGGTCGACTCCCAGGGTGAGCTGAGTCAGGTCGTTCGAGCCGATCGAAAATCCGTCGAAATGTTTCGAGAACCTATCGATCAGCAGGACATTGTTCGGGATCTCGCACATCGCGTAGATCTTCAGGCCGTTCTCGCCGCGTCGCAGGCCGAGTTCGGCCATGCGATCGAGCACCTGTTCGGCCTCGGCCACGCGGCGTACGAACGGAAGCATGAGGACGACGTTGGTCAGGCCCATCTCCTCGCGGACGCGCTTCATCGCCTTGCACTCGAGCGCGAAACCGTCGGCGTAGGCGGGGTGGGCGTAGCGGGACGCGCCCCGGAAGCCGAGCATAGGGTTGCTTTCCTGCAACTCGAAATCCGCTCCGCCGAGCAGGCTGGCGTACTCGTTGGACTTGAAGTCCGACATCCGTACGACGACCGGCTTCGGCCAGAAGGCCGCTGCAATGGTGCCGATCCCCTCCGAGAGCCGCTGCACGAAAAAGGTCTCTCCACCCGGATAGCCGCGGATCAGGCGCGCCAGTTGTGTGCGCGCCTCAGGATCGGTGACCTTGTCGGGGCGCAGCAGTGCGAGCGGGTGGCCCTTGATCGACTCGCTGATGATGAACTCCATGCGGGCCAGGCCGACGCCGTCGTTCGGGAGAAACGACGTCTTGAACGCCAAGTCGGGGTTGCCGAGGTTGACCAAGATTTCGGTGGCCGGCCGGGCCAGCTCTGCCGACTCGGTGCGATCGACCTGGAAAGGGACCTCGCCTTCGTACACACGGCCGGTGTCGCCCTCGGCGCAGGACACGGTGACGACCTGGCCGGTGGCCACCCGAATTGTCGCGTCGCCCGTGCCCACCACGGCGGGGATTCCCAGCTCACGTGCGATGATCGCGGCGTGGCACGTGCGCCCGCCGCGGTTGGTGACCAGCGCCGCCGCGGTCTTCATCACCGGTTCCCAGTCCGGAGTGGTGATGTCGGCCACCAGCACCTCGCCGGGTTGGAATTCGTGGAGCTGGCTGAGGTTTGCGATCGGATGAGCCGGCCCAGATGCGATCCGCTCGCCCACGGAGCGACCCTCGACAAGCACCTGACCGGAGCCCTGAAGCGCGTACGTCTCAAGCGTGGTGGCCTTGCGCTGCGATGCGACGGTCTCCGGTCGGGCCTGCACCACGTAGAGCCGCCCGTCGAGTCCGTCCTTCGCCCACTCCATGTCCATCGGCCTGCCGTAGTGGCGCTCGATCGCAATGGCGTAGTCGGCCAGCTGGAGGACGTCCTCGTCGCCGAGGCAGAAGTGCTCGCGGTCGGCCTTGGGCGTGGGGATGTTGCGGGTGGTGTCCTTCGTCGTGCCCTCGACAAAGACCATCTTCACTGCCTTGTCCCCCAACAGGCGGCGCAGCACGGCGCGATGGCCCGCGGCGAAAGTGGGCTTGTGGACGTAGAACTCGTCGGGGTCGACCGCGCCCTGCACCACGTTCTCGCCGAGGCCGTAGGCGCCGGTGATGAATACGACGTCGCGGAAGCCCGACTCGGTGTCGAGGGAGAACATCACGCCCGACGACGCGAGGTCCGAGCGCACCATCTTCATCACGCAGATCGACAGTGCGATCTTGAAATGGTCGAAGGCTTGGTCGATGCGGTAGTGGATGGCCCGGTCGGTGAACAGGCTTGCGAAGCATCGGCTGCAGGCGTCGAGCAGGGTCTCGTCACCGTGGATATTGAGGTAGGTGTCCTGCTGGCCGGCGAAGCTGGCCGTCGGCAGATCCTCTGCGGTGGCCGAACTGCGCACCGCCAGGCTGACGTCTTCGCCGTACTCCTGCTGCAACCGCCGGTAGCCGGCGATCACCTGCTCGGCGACATCGTCGGGCAAGCCTGCGCCATAGACGATTTCGCGGGCTTGTTTGCCGCGGCGTCTCAAGTCGGTGACATCATCAGGATCGAGCCCCTCGAGGGCGGCGTGCAGTCTGTGCCAGGCCCCCGCGGCCTCGAGCGTATGGCGATAGGCGTCGGCCGTGGTGGCGAAGCCGTTCGGTACGAGCACCCCCTGGTCCGACAGCTTGCGATACATCTCACCGAGCGACGCGTTCTTTCCGCCGACGAGCGGAACATCCTCGATGCCGAACTCCTCGAAGAAGCGCACGTAGTTCGGATTGTTCATGGTTGTCCCCTCTCTGTATCGGGCCCGGCTCCGTCGGCGACGGCGAGCACTTCGTCGAGACCGTCGACGAGACAGCCGTCGCATGTGGAAGCCGAGATCGAAGTCGGGATCGAGCTGCCAGCGCGGTGGGGCGGGAGCCGCCGACGGACCACCTTCTGCCGAAAGATCGGCAATGTCCGGCACAGCCGATCGAACCGCTCGACGATCTGGCCCCAATCCGGCGACCGGTCGAGCAGAACGAGTGTGACGATGGTCGAGCGCAGTGCGGGATCGCGCTCCATCGAACAGGAGAACGCATCGCTGCTGCGCATGAATTCGGCCATCGTTCTACCGACGAATCTCCAGCACCTCGCTCAATGGCCGCCGTGGTGTGGGCGTCGGGGGCGATTCGGTTTGCGGAATGGTGCCGACGCGGATCAAGAGCTGCGGCTCAGCGTGCCTGCCGGTGAGGCGACGGACAATTTCGCGACTGGCGTGGAACTCGATCATGTGGGTCAAGATGCACGTGGCCAGCGACCTCATCGTGCACTCGAGCAACACCGTCGATAGCGCCTCACCGCAACCCAAAGCGTTCGCCCTGCTGTCGTCATAGGTGGACAGCACGAGAATCCTCGAATGGTCGCGGCCGATGAGCGCACGTCGTTCGCGTTCCTGGCCGATCGGGAAGTCTCGGGCCACGTCGACACGCTCTGCCTCAGATTCGGATACCAGCGCACCCTGCGGAATGCCCTGTGACGAGTCGGAATGCGTTGTCCACCACTGTAGTTCGGCGTGATAAGAGGAATCGTAGCGGCGCAAGTCCGCGGTGAGCCGTGACGCGTCAGCCAGCAGTGGTCGCGAATCATCGGGTATGACGTCAAGGTCGGCGACGCTGGCGGTGAGTGTTTCGCGCAGCACGGGCTCGAAGGAGTCCCACTCCGGCGGTGCCGCGAAGGGCAGGCGGTCCGTTTGGCGATGCCGGATCGCCTCGGCGCGGGCCCGAAGGGCATCGGTGACGAACTCCATCGGACGGAATTCAAGTGTTGCCAGGTGATCGAGGTTGTTCGGGTTGGGGAACCGGTCGATGACCGCATCCCAGCCGGCGGCTGCCATCGCCACCCGAAGGTGATCGAGCACTGCGCCGCAGCTGATCAGCACTTCGCGGCCCGTGCTGTCGGTCGATCGCCCAATCCGCATTGGGTCGGCGTACAACTCGAGAACGTCACCATCTGCCACCCACCGCCAGGGTTGACTGTTGTGCAGCGAGGGGGCTCGCGTCGCCAGCTCCAGCGCGCCCTTGATCACCTCGGAATCGACCATCGTCTTAGCGACCTCCACCTTCCTCTGACCTACGACCGTTGCCGAAAGTTATGGCCGGGGAACTGGTGTGGCCGACGCGACCTTCAAGTCGACGCTGAAATAGTCGACGTCAGGATTCTCGCTGAGCAGAATCTTGCGCAGCTTCGCAAACACCTGCTCGAGTGCTTCCACTGCACCGACTTCGCGCGGCACCACCGACACGCTGACGTCAAACGAGTGACCACCGTATCTCGTGATCCCGTGCGCCAAGCCGGGCACGTCGGGATTGTCCTCGGGATCCCAGGAGATGACCTCCAGGACTTTGTCGCTCATGCGGTTCCCTTTCGAGGTGGTGATGTCGTCGTCCGGTACGAATCAAGCATCACCTGCAGATTCCCTCGGTGGTTAGGGCCTTTCCTCCCCTCTTCGAGGGTCGTCGGTTAATCGACGGCCATCTCCTTTTACGGCCACAATTTGCGATGACGGCATCGCCGCGCAACGAGGGATCGTGCGGCGACTCATCCACTGGCTACGCACAATCACCGGGTTCGACCGCTCGGACCTGCAGGTTGAAGTCACAGAACTCGACGAAGCGGGGCAACCAACCCCGGCCCACCGGACGATACGAAACACTCGCCGCCGATACGCGCCGATGTCGTCCAGTCCGCCTCGGCGCTGTTGCGCCACGGTCCCGGTCATGCGGCCGTCCTCCTCGATGGCCTGCGGACCTGGATGCGCCGCAAGGGTTTTGCGACTCTGGACGATGTCCGAGGGAGGCTTGCCCTCCCAAGGAACAGGAAGCGAGGCAACGGGCGGACTCCGTCGCAGCAGTGCGCGACGGCAACAGACATGCATACGGCACCTGGTGAGGCTGGGGTTGGCCCCTACCGCGGGGGCGTGGTCGGGACGGCCGGCGGCGTCGTAGGCCGTTGCTGACCGGGCCCCATCTGACCGGGCCCCATCATTCCGCCAGGGCCCATCATGTGGCCGCGGTGATACATACCGCAGTCACCGCCGTGGCCGCCGCGGTCGAAGTAGCCGCCAGAGCCGATGAATAGCCCAGCGAGGAAGATCACCGCAACGATGAACACGACACCGGCGACGAGCCCCACCCAGACGGCGATCTGGCTGACCATATTGGGCCGCGCTGTGGCCACGGCTGCCGGTTCGTTCCTGGATTCAGGTGTTTCGGTCATGGGTCGATGATGATGATGCCGATCATGCGATGGGTGCGTTCGGCTCATATTGGCCCGGCTCAAACGGGTCAGCTGGCCGCCCACTCCTTGGCCCGCTCGAGCTCGTCGAGGCCGAACAGGGCAAGCTCGCCGGGGACCATCCAGGCGAAGGCGTGCAGCGCGTGGGCGACCCAGTCCTTGTCAGACACGATCGCAATCCGCTTGAACGCCGAATGATGCTGGATCAGCGCACCCAAGCCCAGCTTCAGGTCCTCGATCAGGCCTCCGGGCCCGAAGCCCTCATAGTCTGGGGCAACGACCTCGACGATTCTGATCTCGCTGCTTTTCCAGAGTTCGTCCATGGCCGGCTTGAACTCGCGCAGGTCCTCACCACGCAGGCGACCGGACACGCGGATGCCGATCACTCCCGCCGGCATGTCTGGCAGTACCTCGATCATCGGTTCTCCTTGTCACTAAGTGCCGCGAGGGTTTCCGCGGCGGTCCGGCCCACCGTGGCGTTGCGCTCCAACGCCTGCACAGCCGATATCCCAACCTCGCCGGTCGGTCGGCCCTGCGACTGCCACGGTGAGCCCCATTTCACTGTCTTTCACCTCAGAGCAGGTTGCCCACCAATGGTTCATCGTTCCGTCGGAGTTCGCGGCGTTTCCTGACCGAGTAGGGACCAATGGCACCTGGGAGCAGTGACGTTTGGCCGGCTCGTCGTGGTCCTCAGACGCTATGGAGGAGCGCGCAGGAAAGACAAGATCGTGCCGTGGGTGCGCCGATCATGACCACTGGAAAGCTCGGCGAAGCGGCTGCGCAACCAGTCAGGCCGCATGCCGAACTACATGAAACGCAGACTGGCGTCGTCGTTTTGATCGGCGACCGGGCGTACAAGATCAAGAAACCAGTAGCGACCGACGTCTTGGATTACCGTACGCCCGCGCTGCGGGAGAAAGCCTGCGCGCGAGAGGTGCAGCTCAACCGTCGGCTCGCACCGAACAGCTACGTGGGGGTGGCACACCTGAGCGATCCCGGCGGCGGTCCCGCCGAGCCGGTGGTAGTTCTGCAGCGATACCCGGATTCTTGCCGGCTGGCGACGATGGTTGCGTGTGGCACACCGGTAGAACGTGAACTGGCTGATATCGCCCAGCTTCTGGCACGCTTTCATGCCGACGCGGACCGCGGGCGACACATCAGTTCACATGCCAAGGCCTCCAACCTGAGCACGCGCTGGCAGAAGCAGTTGTCCGAGCTGGCCCGCTTTGCGGGCTGTATGGTTCCATCCGGACTGATCGATCGGGTCGAGCACCTGGCCAGCCAGTACATCGCCGGACGCACGGTCTTGTTCACGCAACGAATCATCGACGGCCACATCGTCGACGGACACGGAGAACTGCTGACCGGCGAAATCTATTGCACGCCGGATGGGCCGGTTCTGCTGAACTGTCCAGAGTCCGATGATCGCCTGCGGTACGTCGATCGCATCGACGATGCCGCCTGCTTGGCGATGGATCTCGAATTTCACGGACGTCGGGACCTCGCCGACCATTTCGTCGAAACCTATCGGCGATACAGCGACGACCCGGCACCCGTCTCAATAGCGCACTTCTACATTGCCTTTCGCGCCGTAGTGCAGGCCAACGCTGACTGTGAGCGATTCAGTCATGGAACGCCGGACGCCGCTTTGGATGCGTCGCGTCATCTGTCCATCGCCATCGAGCACCTTGCGGAAGGGGCTGTCCGTCTTGCCCTCATCGGCGACGCCGGAAAGTCGGAACTGGCTCGTTCGCTTGCCGAACGGGTTGGGGCAGAGGTCATTTCGATCGACCAGGTTCAGCGAGAACTTGAACAGTCCAACTCGATCGCCGGGGAAAACGACATTCTAGGTGACGGGTGGTGCGCGGCGCACAGTGCCGCAGCCGTGCATGACATCTCGCTGCGCCGTGCACACACACGGCTGGCCAACGGGCGATCGGTCATCATGGACGGGCCATGGTGTGATCGCCGACAACGGAGACTGGCTGAGTATCTCGCCACTGAGACCAGGTCAACACTGCTCGAGATCACCTGGGTCGAGTCCCACCGTCCGGAATCGACTAACGAGGCCGAAAGACGGTGGCGCGAGATCCCCGTAACGCAGACGCCACCAGCCGCGGCGCCGCGGATGTGACCCCACCAGTTCGTCTTTGGCCGCTACGTCTCGGCTGCGATACACGATGTAGGGCCGGAACAGGTAGCCGATCGGTGCGCTGAACGCGTGTACCAGTCGGCTGAACGGCCACAGCGCGAACAACACGAGCGCGATCAACACGTGCAGCTGGTAGTACAGCGGCGCCTCCGCCATCAGGTCACCGCGCGGCTGCAGCACCCAGATGGAGCGGAACCACACCGACACGCTCTCCCGGTAGTTGTAGGCCTCGCCGACGACGCCGGATCCCAGCGCCGTCGCGTACAAGCCGGCGACGATGGCCAGCACCAGCACCACGTACATGATCTTGTCGTTGACGGTGGTGGCCATGAACACCGGCCCGCGGGTGCGGCGCCGGTAGATCAACAGCGCCGCGCCGACCAGCGTGGTGATGCCGGCGATGGTGCCCAGCAGCACCGCCTGAATGTGATAGGCGTGCTCGCTCAAACCGACTGCGGCCGTCCATGACTCCGGGATCAGCAGGCCGATGACGTGGCCGACGATGACCACCAGGATGCCGAAGTGAAACATCGGGCTGCCGATCCGCAGCAATCGCGACTCGTAGAGCTGCGACGATCGGGTGGTCCACCCGAACTTGTCGTACCGGTAACGCCACCAGGTTCCGATGACGACGATCGCCAGCGTCACGTACGGCGCAGTGTTCCAGAAGATCTCGCCAAGCATCTCACCGGCCTCCTTCCGCGCGTCGTGGCGGCACCCTCAACGTGAAAGGTTGCAGCCCAACGGTTTCAGCAGGCGGACCGGCCTGCGCCAGGTGCTGCGCTCGTTCCACGTCCCGGTCGGTCGCTGCCGGGAGCGTCGCGCACACCGCGGCGACGGCGTGGGCGTACGGCGACTCCACCTCGGTCAGCGCCTCATGCAGCACATCGATCGGCGTCCGGTGCTGGGTGAGGAGCCGGCACCCGACATCGGGATCGACGGTGGCCGCGAACTCCAGCACCACGGGAAGGAAATCCGGTGCTTCGCCCTCCGGAGGTTCGACGCCCGCGTCCCGATAGGCCGCCGCGAACTCCAGCATCGCGCTGCCCCGGTTTCTGGTGTCGCCTGCGGTCCAGTAGGTCAGGTACATCGTGGCGCGCCGCCGAAGGTCGAAGGTGTCGACGTAGACAGCGGCTGCGTGCATTGGATCGCTGGCTTTCAGCGCGGTGGCCGTGCGGCCCAACAGATCTGCGGCGTCGCCATCGAGGTGGGCACGCAGTTCGTCGGCTGTGTCGAGCCGGTCTTGATCCGGGTAGGACAGCAGCAGCGACGCGCACTGCCACACCAGCCTGTGGTGCATCGTGTCCGGCCGCGTGCGGCTCTTGAGCTTCACCGCGGACCCCCGGATGGGAACATGTTCGAGGGCACGCCCCGGCCGTCCCAGTTGAGCAGATTCACCCGCGACGGGTGGTCGGCGTTGGCGGCCATCCCCTCGCCGGTCTGCCGCTGTCGCAGCGCGTGGAACGTCTCCACCGCCACTGGGACGGGTCCGCCGCTGGCCTCGCCGAATGGGCCCGACTCGTACATCCCGGGCCCGCCGTCAAACGACAACGAGCAGCCGGTTTCCTCGAGCTGCCCGCCCCCGGCGGCGTACGCGGTCGGGATCACGTACCGCTCTTCGTATTTCGCGAGCGCGAGCAGCCGGTACATCTGGTAGATCTGCTCCTCGGTCATCCCGACCGTTTCCGGGATATGCGGCTGGGTTTCGCGGCCCAGATTGATATCTCGCATGTAGGAGCGCATCGCGGCCAGCCGGCGGAGCACCTGCTCGACGACGGCGGTGTCACCGGCGGTGAACAACTCGGCCAGGTATTGGATAGGGATGCGCAACGACTCCAGCGCGCCGAAGAGGTTGCCGAGCTCCTCGCCGTCGTGACCGTCGCGGCTGACGGCGTCGACCACCGGAGACAGTGGAGGGATGTACCAGACCATCGGCATGGTGCGGAATTCCGGATGCAGTGGGAGTGCTACCCGGTAGGTGTTGATCAGCGCGTACACCGGCGAGCGCTGCGCAGCCTCGATCCATTCGTCGGATATGCCCTCGGCGCGGGCACCCTCGATCACCGCGGGGTCCGCCGGGTCGAGCAGGATCTGGCGCTGCGCCTCGTACAGGTCGGCGTCGTTTCGAACCGAGGCTGCCTCCAGCACCCGGTCGACGTCGTAGAGTACCAGGCCGAGGTAGCGCAACCGACCCACACACGTCTCGGAGCACACGGTGGGCAGACCAACCTCGAGCCGCGGGTAGCACAGCGTGCACTTCTCTGCCTTGCCGGTCTTGTGGTTGAAATACACCTTCTTGTAGGGACACCCGGACACGCACATCCGCCAGCCGCGGCAGCGGTCCTGGTCGACCAAGACGATGCCGTCCTCGGTGCGCTTGTACATCGCGCCCGACGGGCACGACGCCACGCAGGACGGGTTCAGGCAGTGCTCGCAGATCCGTGGGAGGTAGAACATGAACGTCTGCTCGAGTTCGAGCCTGACCTGCTCGCTCACCTTCTGCAGGACCGGGTCGCCGGGCACGATCTCCGGCGAGCCGGCCAGGTTGTCGTCCCAGTTCGCCGACCACGACACCTTCATCGGCTTGCCGCTGATCAAGCTACGCGGGGGAGCGACCGGCATCTGCTCGCCGAGCGGCGCCGTCATGAGGTTCTCGTAGTCGTAGGTCCACGGCTCGTAGTAGTCGTCGATGCTCGGTAGCTTCGGATTGGAGAAGATGCGGAGGAGTTTGTTGAGCCGGCCGCCGTCGCGCAGCCGCAGCCGGCCTCGTCGGTCGCGGATCCAGCCGCCACGCCAGCGATCCTGGTCCTCGTACGTGCGCGGATAGCCCTGTCCCGGACGGGTTTCGACGTTGTTGAACCACACATACTCGGTCCCGGCCCGGTTGGTCCAGGTCTGCTTGCAGGTCACCGAGCAGGTGTGGCAGCCGATGCACTTGTCGAGGTTCATCACCATCGCCATCTGTGCCATGACCTTCATAGTTGGCCTCGCTCATGCTTCGCTCGGCGCATCAGTACGTCACCTCTTGACTGCGACGGCGGACCACCGTCACCTCGTCACGCTGGTTTCCGGTCGGGCCCAGATAGTTGAAGGCGAATGCGTTCTGTGCGTAGCCACCTGCCAGGTGGCTGGGCTTGATCAGCAGCCGGGTCAGCGAGTTGTGGATTCCGCCACGCTTTCCGGTGGTCTCGGTGAGCGGCACGTCGATGGTGCGTTCCTGGGCGTGGTAGACGAACACCACGCCCTCGGGCATCCGGTGCGACACGACCGCCCGGCAGACCACCACTCCGTTTCGGTTGACGGCTTCGACCCAATCGTTGTCGTTCACATTGATTTTCGCCGCGTCCGCCGGGCTCATCCACATCGTCGGACCGCCGCGCGACAGCGACAGCATCAACAGGTTGTCCTGATACTCGGAGTGGATCGACCATTTCGAGTGCGGGGTCAGGTACCGCACGGTCAGCCCGATTCCGTCCTTGTGGTCACCGACCTCCGGCTCACCGAACAGCCGCGACATGTCCAGTGGCGGGCGGTAGGTGGGCATCTGCTCGCCGAGCTCTTCGAGCCAGTCGTGGTCGACGTAGAAGTGCATTCGGCCGGTGAGCGTATGGAAAGGTTTGAGCTCCTCGATGTTCACGGTGAACGGCGCGTACCGGCGACCTCCGGTCTCGCTGCCCGACCATTCGGGACTGGTGATCACCGGCACGGGACGGGCCTGGGTGTCGGCGTAGGTGATGCGGCTTTCTTCGCTGCCCTTGGCTAGGTGCACGAGAGGCCGGCCGGTGCGTGTCTCCAGTTCTCGGAAGCCTTCGACCGCGAGGCGGCCGTTCGACGTACCGGACAGCGCGAGGATCACGTCGGCCATCCGTTCGGCCGAGGTGATCGCCGGGCGTCCTTGCGCCGGACCGGAATCCATGACGCCGAACTTGGCGGCGAGTTCGTCGACTTCCTTCGTCGGCTTTGTGGTGATGCCCTTGGTGGTCAGCCCTAGACGTTCGGCGAGCGGACCGAGCGCGGCCCATTTGTCGGCGATCGCGGTGTAATCACGTTCGACCACCGCCACCGGGCCCATCGTCTTCCCGGGAACGGGCGTCTCACCTCTGACGCGCCAATCACGCTCACTTCCACCGGGATACGCCATCGCCCCGGGAGTGTCGTGCTGCAATGCACCCAGCACGACGTCCGTGCGGGTGCCAAGGTGACTCTTTGCCATGGCGCTGAACGCGCGGGCGATCGCGCCGAAAGCCTCATAGTCCGAGCGGGTTTCCCACGGCGGGTCGATAGCGGGGCTGAACGCGTGGATGTATGGGTGCATGTCGGTACTCGACAGGTCGGCCTTCTCATACCAGGTCGCCGCTGGCAGCACCACGTCGGAGAGCAGGGTCGTCGAGGTCATCCGGAAGTCGATCGACATCAGCAGGTCGAGCTTGCCCTCCGGGATGTCATCGCTCCACGCGACGTCGTTCGGCCGCAATGCCTCCGCAGTGGGTTGGGCCTGCAGGTTGGAGTCGGTGCCGAGCAGGTGGCGCAGGAAGTACTCGTTGCCCTTGCTCGACGAGCC
>DATFCF010000879.1:0-2533 GCA_035253445.1 Mycobacterium sp. | reverse complement strand
TGTCCAGTAGCTCGCGCTGAGCTTCGTCGACGCCGGCCAACCGGTCGGCGATCGTCACGGCGGACTCGTCGGTCTCCACGATCGCCTGGCCCGGGTACCACGGCAGCCCGGCCGCCGCCTCGGTGGTCACCCGCACCGTGGAGTCGCCCCACACCAGCGCACGCTCCCGCAGATCGTCAACGGCGGCCGCCACGGCGTCCTCAGTGGCCCGGTCGCCAATCAGCTCGAACAGTTTGGTCAGCGGCACCGCGGTGGTGTCGGCTTGCAGCATGAGCAGCCCGTCGAGCAGCGCCAAGCGCAGGAAGTCGAGCCCATCGGTCGCGGCCTTGACCGACTGGCGGGCCTGTGCGCGGGCGGCCAGCGCCGCGATGGTGCCGGGCGGCGGTTGGGTAAGGTCGGGCCGCAACTGGAGCAGCCGGATCAGCCGCTCATCGGAAAGCTCGGCCAACCAGGCGCCTAGCGGCACGCCCGGAGTCTGTGCGGTCATTGCTGACCAGCGTAACTTTCAAAGGCCGCCCAATCTCGCCGCTACTCGCGCGGCCTGCCACAATGTGGTCGTGGCTGAGAACAAACGGCAGAAGAAGCAGTATGTCGACCCGGGCTGGCCCGTGCTCGACGGCGACGACGATCATGCGGTCAGCGAGCTGGCGACTGACCGCACCGGCGCCCTGTCGCCCTTCGGAGAGCTGGCGTTCCCGCTGCCGACCGACGACATTCCGTACGTGCACCCCGTCACGGTCGTCAACAAGTAACGGTGTCCGACGGCGCTGATGCTGGTTCGCCCGCCCCCGGCGGGGTCCGCCTCTCGCACGTCGACGAATCGGGCGCGGCACACATGGTCGATGTGACCGGCAAGGACGCGACCAAACGCACTGCCGTCGCCGCGGGCACGCTGAAGACCCGGGCCGATGTCGTCGAGCTGATCGCATCCGGTGGCCTGCCCAAGGGCGATGCCCTGGCCACGGCGCGGGTAGCAGGCATTCTCGCGGCCAAGCGCACCAGCGACCTGATCCCGCTGTGCCACCAGCTGGCTCTCACCGGCGTCGACGTCGACTTCGCGATCGGCGCCGACGCGGTCGACATCACCGCCACGGTGCGCAGCACCGACCGCACCGGCGTCGAGATGGAGGCGTTGACGGCGGTCAGCGTCGCGGCGTTGACGCTCTACGACATGATCAAGGCGGTCGACCCCGCCGCACGCATCGACGACGTCCGGGTGCTGCGCAAAGAGGGGGGCAAGACAGGAGTGTGGACGCGGTGATGAGCGCTTGCGCGAAGAACAGACGATGGTGATGAGCGCTTGCGCGAAGAACGGACGATGGTGATGAGCGCTTGCGCGAAGAACAGACAACGGTGATGAGCGCTTGCGCGAAGAACAGACGATGGTGAGTCGGTTCGCGCGGGTCGTCATCGCCTCCACCCGGGCTTCGGCAGGCGTGTACGAGGACCGCTGCGGACCGATCATCAACGACTGGCTGAGCGGACGGGGATACGTCGTCTCCGATCCCGTAGTCGTGGCCGACGGCGTGCATGTGAACCGGGCGCTGCGCACCGCGCTGACCGAAAACGTCGACGTGATAATCACTTCCGGCGGCACTGGGATCTCCCCGACCGACGCCACGCCGGAGGCGACCGAGGGGGTGCTTGACTACCAGATCCCCGGCCTTGCCGACGCTATCCGGCGGTCCGGCCTGCCGCACGTGCCGACGTCGGTGCTGTCGCGCGGTGTATGCGGGGTCGCGGGCCGCACGTTGATCGTGAACCTGCCTGGATCGCCAGGAGGCGTCAAGGACGGACTTGGCGTTCTCGACGACGTCCTCGAGCATGCGCTCGACCAGCTTGGCGGGAAGGACCACACCCGATGACAATCGTCCTGCGTGCCGAGCTGTCCGAGGACACCATCGAACTGAGCGAGCACGAAGCGCTGGTGGCGCACCAGGCCGCCGGGGCGGTGGTGGGGTTCGCCGGCGTCGTCCGCGATCACGACGGCGGGCGCACGGTCACGCGGTTGGAGTACTCTGCGCACCCCGCTGCACAGCAGACTCTGGCAGAAGTGGCCGCCGAGATCGCGGCCGACTGTCACGGCGTGCGGGCCATTGCGGTCAGCCACCGCATCGGCACGCTGCAGATCGGTGATGCCGCCCTGGTGGCCGCGGTCGCAGCCGACCACCGAGGGGCGGCGTTCGAGACGTGCGAACGACTGGTCGACGCCGTCAAGGCCCGGCTACCGGTGTGGAAGCACCAGTTCTTCGCCGACGGCTCCGAGGAATGGGTCGGTTCCGCCTGAGCGCTTAGGCGGGCGGAACCGGCGGCAGGATCGGAGCCGGTGGCGGCGGTGCGGCCGGATCAGCCGGTCCCACAGGCAGATTCGGCGGCGGACCACCCGGGGTGTCCGGCGTGGTCAGCGGGCGCTGCGTCAGGGCCAGCAGCGCATCCTTGCCGCTGATGTCCTGCGTCTGGATCGCGTGCCAGATCTCCCGCAAATACGTCGCGTTCGGCCCCTGCCCCGGCACGGGCGGCAGCTCATCGACGG
>DATFCF010000878.1:0-2448 GCA_035253445.1 Mycobacterium sp. | reverse complement strand
AAGGGGATAAAGGTCATCGACCGTGACGGCATCGAAGCAGTGGTAGCGCGGCTGCGCAGCCGCGGAGAGAAAATCTGATGGCACGCAACGACATCCGGCCCGTCGTCAAGCTGCGTTCGACCGCGGGCACCGGCTACACCTACGTCACCCGCAAGAACCGTCGCAACGATCCCGACCGGTTGGTGCTCAGGAAGTACGACCCGGTGGTGCGACGTCACGTCGATTTCCGCGAGGAGCGCTGATGGCCAAGAAATCCAAGATCGCCAAAAACGAGCAGCGCCGGCAGATGGTGGCGCGATACGCCGAACGGCGAGCCGAACTCAAGGACACCATCCGTCGCGGCACACCGCAGGAGCGGACAGCCGCAATGGCTGCGCTGCAACGGCTTCCGCGTGACGCCAGCCCCGTGCGGTTGCGCAACCGTGACGCGATAGACGGCAGGCCCCGCGGACATCTGCGCAAGTTCGGGCTGTCCCGGGTGAAGGTGCGCGAACTCGCCCACCGCGGCGAGTTGCCGGGCGTGTCGAAAGCGAGTTGGTGAACCGATGGCCAAGAAGAATCGGCAAAGGCGACCACTCGCGCCGGAAGTCAAGCGGCAGAAGAAGAATCCTCTGAAAGCCCTCGGCATCGCTTCCGTCGACTACAAAGACGTCCACCTGTTGAGGACGTTCATCTCTGACCGGGGCAAGATCCGGTCCCGGCGAGTCACCGGTCTGACACCGCAGCAGCAGCGCCAAGTGGCAATTGCGATAAAGAACGCAAGAGAGATGGCGCTGTTGCCGTTTGTCGAGGTCAGGTAAACGGAGCCACTTCGACAGCGGCTGCGACCAGCCGGTCTCGGACGGCGTTCGCGATCTGCACCGCACTGGGCGAATCGCCATGCACGCAAATCGATTCGACGGTGATCGGAATCGTCGACCCGTCGACTGCGGCGACGCGACCGGCGTTCACCATCGAGGCCACCCGATCGGCGATCTCGGCGGGGTCGTTCAGCACTGCGTTGCGCTGCCGCCGCGAAACCAGTTGACCGTCGGCGCGATACGAACGGTCAGCGAACGCCTCGGGCACCGTGCGCAGGCCCAGCTCCTGTGCCTCGGCGAAAAACACCGAACCGGACAGGCCAAGCACGGGCAGGCTGGGATCGACCGCGTGCACCGCTTCGGCAACCGCATGTGCCTGATCGTGATTGCTGACGATCGTGTTGTACAGCGCGCCATGGGGTTTGACGTAGCTGACGGTCGATCCTGCCGCGTGTGCCAGCGCCTGCAGCGCACCGATCTGGTAGATGACGTCCGCGCTCAGGTCCTCGGGCGCGACGTCGATGAAACGACGGCCGAATCCGGCAAGGTCGCGGTAACCGACCTGTGCGCCGATCCGGACGCCGCGCTGCGCGGCGGCCGTGCAGGTGCGACGCAGCAGCGCGGGGTCGCCGGCGTGAAACCCGCAGGCGATGTTGGCGCTGGTGACCACGTCGAGCATGGCTTCGTCGTCGCCGAGCCGCCACGCCCCGAAGCCCTCGCCGAGGTCGGCATTGAGATCGATTCGCCGTGGGGAGGCTTCAGGCACGGCCCCAGCCTATCCAGCATCACTGGCCGCGAGGCCCTTCTGGTCAAGCACGATTCGATGGTCAACGCCAGTGACGAGCGCGGTGTCGTGCGTCGCCACGACGATCGTGGTCCCCACCGCGGTAAGTCGCCGCAGCTGACGGTCCAGTACTTCGGCCCCCGCCGCGTCGAGTCCGGTGGTCGGTTCGTCGAGCAGCATCACAGGCGCCTCCTGCGCGAAGGCCTGTGCTAGCAGCACTCGTTGGCGTTGCCCACCCGAAAGGTCGCCGAGGCGGCGATTCCCCAGCCCGTCCAAGCCGAACTCGGATATCCAATAGCCGACGACGTCGCGGTCGCGGTGCGCGCGTCGACGCAGCAGTCCAAGCCGGCGCCACCGCCCCATTTCGACCGCCTCGGCGACGGTGATCGGAAAGGTATCGCTGACCTGACTGCGCTGCACGGCCAGCGCCACCTGCGCCCCTCCCACGTCCACCGTGCCGTGCCGTGGCCGCAGCACACCGGCGATCAGCGCAAGGAGTGTCGACTTCCCGCAACCGTTCTCACCGACGACCGCGGTCACCACTGACGCCGGGATCGACGTCGTCAGGTTCGCGAACACGGGGTTGTCGGGATAGCCGAACCACACCTTATTGATAATGATTGTCATTACTGGTAACAGTGTAGGGCATGCTCGCCTGGCTCACTGAACCGTTCGGCGCCGACGTCGTGGCGCGGGCGCTGGCGGCGGGGATCCTCGCTGCGTGCCTGTGCGCGGTTGTCGGCACGTGGGTGTTGTTGCGAAAAGCGGTGTTTCTCGGTGACGCGATGTCGCACGGCATGCTGCCCGGCGTAGCCGGTGCCGCACTGTTGGGCGGGAACGTCGTAGTCGGCGCGATGATCGCGG
>DATFCF010000877.1:0-3441 GCA_035253445.1 Mycobacterium sp. | reverse complement strand
CGCGCTGTTCTTGGGCAATGGGCAAATGCTGGAGGCCACCGACCCCGCCGTCACCGTATCCCCGGTCCGCACCACTAACTTGGCGCCGTACCTCAGCCGAATCATCGCGTGATTCGAGCGTGCCTCATGGCCGCCGAATCTCCACTGGTGGCCATGAGGCAACGGTTTGTATACCCCTGCGCCGGAGCGGCTTTCGCATAACGGCCGCGCGGCAGACCGTCTCAGCTCGGCAGCCCCACGGTGATCGTGCCCGCGCCTCCGATGTGCGGATGGGCTGTGAACGCTACCTGCGTGGTCGGCGCAATAGCCATACCACACCGAGGGCGATCAGGAAGATGGCAGTCATCATCAGCGGGCCGCCGAGCGTCGTGGATCCGACGTCGTCTTTCGCGAAAGACGCTTCCGCGGCGGTACGCCACGATCTTTGGAGCTTGTTCAAAACTGTGGTGGGCAAGGTTCCAACCATTCGCCGGGTTCCGGCGTCATCGCGTGATGTCAAAGTGAGTTCGCCGAATAGTGTCCGGCGGATCATAGTGCACGTGTGACTCACCGAGCTGACCGGCTGGTGTCACTTGGCGGCACAGTCGCGACGTTACACCGTTAAAGGTGATCCAATTCGGTTGCAGTGCATAATATTTGCTAGTCCTAGCGAGTGTCGTGTGGTGACTCATTTCGGTCGGGCCGGGTCGGCTAGGTGCGAGGGAGCAGCGAGATCTTCTGCCAGATCTTGTTGGAAAGCTCCGTGGTCAGAGTCTCGATGGTGGCGATGGTCTCGAGCACGACCCCGTCGGAACTGTGCTCACCGCATAGCGCCGCCGTCTTGGCGGTGAGGCTCAGCATCTCTGAGCAATAGTCCAGGTAGTGGTAGAGCTGGTCGGCGTCCAAACCGTGCCGAACACTCTCCGCGGTCGCCACGTAGGTCGGACTGATCTGCTCGGGATCCTTCGAGAGTTGGTGCATGTCGATGACATGGGCCAACGAGCGCAGCCGGTGGAGCAACCCCAGCAGGGTGCGTCGCTCGAGGCGTTCGGGTAGTGCCCAGAGGAAGAGCACTGCGATCGCCGAGAACACCAGGTCATTGATGAAGCTCTCGACCAAGCCGACCCAGTCGGCGTTGCGCTCCAGCCCCTCGATGATCGCCGAGCGCAGGCTGAAGACCAGCGCGAAAAGCGTCGCCACCACGATCGTGATGCTCGTGGCACGGGCGGCCAGCGTCGTTCGTCGCAGGCGAATGTGTGACTGGCCCGCCTCGGTCTGAACCCGATCGACCAGCTGGCCGAGGTCGCGCACCGCTTTGGTCAGGCCGCGCTCGCCGAAGCGCGCGTAAATGCGGCGTTCGAGGTGCGCCACGGTGGCCCTGACGTGACCAGCGGCTAGCTGGATCTCGTCGCCCGCCGGGCTCGTATGCGCCACGCCACGACTGTAGGGCTATTGACCGTCGCGCAACGCGAAAACTGGGCGGCCACCAAGCGCAGCGGGTCTTCCTCAGGCCAGTGGCGTCATCCCGACGAGGCCGAGCATCACGACGACACCTGGCAGCAGGTTGTTCACTTGATGGGCGACGATGCTGGCCAGCAGGGAGTCAGAGTACAAGCGGGCCAGTGCGATTGGGAGGGCCACCACCAACAGGAGGGGAGTGCGGGTGAACTCCAGATGGGCCAGTGCGAACACCACGGTGGTGACCACCAGGGTGACCCACCGCCCCCAGCGCCACTCCAGCGCTCCCCAGAGCAGCCCGCGGTAGACGATCTCTTCGCACGCCGGCACGACGAACGCCACGATGAGGAAGACGACCACCGCCCACAGCCAGGTCGCCCGAACGCTGCCGAAGACGTCTGCTGCAGCCGAGCTTGCGTCCGGTCCCACGATCGAGATGTAGAGCATGGAGGCCGGCAGCGTGACAAAGAGCCCACCGACGCCGAACAGCAATCCGAATCCCAGCCCGCGCCACGTCCAGTGCAGCCGCAAGTCGGCGCGAGGCCCGTTGCCGCGCAGCTTCGTGATGAACATGGCCAGTCCCGCCGCGAGTACCGCGGGCAAGGTCACCACCATGACGATCAGCCAGACCGACAACGTACCGTCACCGCCAAAGAGCAGGACAAACGCCACCGTGGCGAGCACGTAAACCAGCTCGACCAACACAAAGGCACCCAAACCCCAACGGTGAGGGCGCTTTACAGGGGCGATGCTCACATGGCCCTGCTCAGTTTCCATGGCCGCCGACATTACACCGCGCCACCTGGCCAAGGCCCGTCCGGCAACAGCGCGATCGGCGAACCCCCCACCGCCACAAGCCAACTGACGTACGGCCGTGATTGCTTCACCAGGGCGCGCCCAGTGCGGTTTGCCGTACCATGAATCGCGGTGACCTGAACTGACCGAACCAACCATCGAGGTGCCCGACTTTCGGGGCATGCAGGCCCTCAACGCCTGGCTTGTCGGCCACGATCACGGGCTCCTGCTGCAGGGGCCCGATCCGGACGGCCCTGAGCCCGTCATGCACGGAATCGTGGTCAATCAGCAGCCGCCGCCAAGAACCCAACTGCATCGCTGGGATCCCGTCACTGTGTGGATCCAGCCGCCGCCCGACGACGACAGCGGCGTGCGCGAGCCACTGCGGCCGGTGCCGCCGGTGCGCGCTGCGGCGTACTGCACTCGATGATCACTTTCCCGGGCGATCGGTGCGGTGCTGCCGGCGACCGGCTAGGCAACCCGATGGATTGGTCAGCCGAGGTTGAGTGGGGGAGACTCGCGCGCCTTCGTGGCGGCTGCCGCGGTCCCGCCGAACGGATCACGGCGGTAACGTGACGCCCATGCCCGAGCCGTCCATTCTTTTAGTGCTGCGCGAGCGTGCCGGACTGCAGCCCGATGACACAGCGTTCACCAGCAGCAAGATCAGACAGGGCGCCTGCGTCGAACCGTCCCGGCACGCGCATTTCACCCGTATGGACGCATAGGCGGCTGATCGAAGCCGAATCCCCATGTGGATCACCGTCCTGGTGATGGCCATCGCAGTGAGCCTGGAACCGTTTCGAATCGGTATGACGGTCCTGATGCTCAACAGGCCCAGACCGGTGCTGCAATTGCTGGCGTTCTTGTGCGGCGGTTTCGTGATGGGAACCACCGTGGGTCTGGTGGTGCTGTTCGTCCTTCGCCCCCGGCTACTGGGTTCGGCGCACTTCACCCTGCCCAGGGTGCAGATCGTGATCGGTGTGCTCGCTCTGGTGGTCGCTGCGGTAGTGGGCACGAAAGTCTTGTCGGGCCGGTTCAAACGCCACCACGCGACCGGGCGGGCACGCCGATTGCTGAACGGGCGGTCGCTTTGGGTAGCGGGCACCGCCGGCCTGGGAATTGCGCTGCCGTCTGTCGACTACCTGGCAGTGCTCGCCGTCATCCTGGCCTCTGGCGCCGCACCCACGGCACAAATGGGGGCGCTGCTGA
>DATFCF010000876.1:0-3512 GCA_035253445.1 Mycobacterium sp. | reverse complement strand
AGCTGCGCAATGGATCGATCAACCCGAACACCATGCCGAGTTGGCGATGTTGTTGGCGCAACCCCGTTACGTGGGCGCGCCCAGGGAAATTCTGCATCGCGCCTTGGGCAACAGATTGCGCCTGGCCCGCGGCACCGAGCTGCGCCACATGCCGGAGTTCTTCGTCACCGGCCGTCACGCCGCAACCTTCCCCTGGCCCAGTCACGCACTATGGTTCTACAGCCAGATGGTGCGCTGGCGCCAAACCCATTACTCCGCAGACGGCGCCACGGTGGCACGCGCCACCTATCGTCCCGACTTGTATCGCAGCGCGCTTGCACCTCTCGGCGTACAAGCACCGATGACGGACTTCAAGACCGAGCGCAGCACGGCCTGCCGTGTTGACCCGGGCGGTACTGACGCCGGACCGACAATCACCACCGCAGGACTCTTCGACGGCAAAGTGTTCGAACCAACGGATGTCGAGGCGTATATAAGATCGTTCGACGTTCGTATCAGAGTCGAATGAATTCCGACCCTGCTCCTGCGCCGCCAACGTCTCGTCAATGAGAACAAGAGGAAACATCCCTGCCTCTGTTCTGATTTGCGGCAGCTCCTGCAGCTCGACAGTCTTCGGCAGCTTGCGTGTCATCGGCGAGAACCGGCCAAGAGTAAAGTGGGTGCAGCATGTCAATGCCGACTCGTGCCATCAGCCTCAGATGTTCGATTGTCGCTGCCCTCGGTTTAGCCACTTCATCGGTCCGTGCGTCAGATGGGCTCGACCGCACGGTGCTTCCGATACGCCAGCCAATGCTCGCGCCAATCACCGTGTTGGATGCGCGCGAGACGCAGGCGCCACCACGATTCGAAGTGAAGGCTCCAGAAGGCGCGCCCAATGTCGTCATCGTACTCATCGACGACATCGGCTTTGGCCACAGCAGTGCGTTTGGAGGACCCATCCGCATGCCGACTTTGGAGCGGCTGGCGAGCCAGGGTTTGAAATACAACCGATTTCACACGACGGCCCTTTGCAGCCCGACTCGAGTGGCGCTGCTGACAGGACAAAATCATCACGCCAACAATGCGGGCGCGATCATGGAGCTGGCCACGGGTTTTCCGGGCAACACGGGCGTTCGCCCGCAATCCATCACGCCGTTGGCTGAAATCCTGCGTCAGAACGGATACAGCACCGCCGCGTTCGGCAAGTATCACGAGACCCCGCCCTGGGAGGTCTCCGTTTCCGGGCCCTATGACCGTTGGCCGACGCACTCGGGCTTTGACAAGTTCTACGGCTTCATCGGCGGCGAAACCAATCAGTGGGCGCCGGCAATTTACGACGGCGTGGTACGCGTCGAGCACACAATGACGTCCGACTACCATTTCACGACCGACATGACCGACCAGGCGATCAAGTGGATCAGCGCACAGCAATCGCTCACGCCGGACAAGCCGTTCTATGTGTACTTCGCCACCGGTGCCACACATGCTCCGCATCACGCACCCAAGGAGTGGATCGCGAAATACAAGGGTCAGTTCAAGAGCGGATGGGACAAGCTACGAGAGGAGACGTTTGCGCGTCAGAAGAAACTTGGCGTGATCCCGCCGAACGCAAAGCTCACCCCGCGGCCGAAAGAGATTCCTGCGTGGAACGACATGAGCCCGGATCAGAAGCGGCTCTTCGAACGCCAGATGGAAACGTTCGCGGGATTCGCGGAGCACACGGACCACGAAGTGGGTCGCCTGGTGGCACAGTTGGAAGCGATCGGCGAGCTCGAAAATACGCTCTTCTTCTACATCGTCGGTGACAATGGCGCGAGTGCCGAAGGCGGACCCGAAGGCACTTACAACGAGATGATGGCGCTGAACGGTATCGTCGGAAAGGCAGATCAGATGATGGAGCACCTCGAGGACTGGGGTGGCCCTTCGACGTTCCCGCACTTCGCCATCGGCTGGGCTTGGGCAGGGAACACACCGTTCCAGTGGACCAAGCAGGTGGCGAGCCATTTCGGTGGCACTCGCAACGGCATGGTGTTGCGCTGGCCACGGGGCTTCAAGTCGACAGGAGGCGCAGTTCGCAGCCAGTTCCACCACGTTGTGGATGTGGCTCCGACCGTGCTGGAAGCGGCTCACATCCCACAGCCAAAGACTGTGAACGGAGTGCCACAACGCCCGATGGATGGTGTCTCGATGCTGTATTCAACAGATGACCCCAAAGCGGCCGACCAACGCACAACGCAGTATTTCGAGATGTTCGGCAATCGAGGCATCTATCACGCTGGCTGGGTCGCATGCACGCGTCACTCGATCCCCTGGCTCATGGCCACGACCCCTCCGTTGTCCGAGGACGTCTGGGAGCTCTACAACATCGATGAAGACTTCAGTGAGGCCAATGATCTCGCGGCGAACAACCCGGCGAAGCTGAAGGAGTTGCAGGAGATCTTCCTTAAGGAGGCGGTGCGCAACAACGTGCTGCCCATCGATGACAGGCGCTCCGAACGTTTCAACCCCGCCGTTGCCGGCCGTCCAGATCTCCTCGATGGGCGCAAGACGCTTACTGTATATCCAGGAATGACCGGGATCATGGAGAACGCATTCATCAACGTGAAAGGCGTGCATCACACGATCACGGCGGACATCGAACTCAAGGACGCCAATGCGAGCGGCGTGATCATCGCCCAGGCAGGCTACTTCGGTGGCTGGACCCTATACATGAAAGACGGCAAAGCACATCACGAGTACAACTTCTTCGCCCTGGAACGCACGAACATCGCAAGTGAGACGCCGCTTGCGACGGGCAAGCACACGATTGTTTACGAATTCATTCCCGACGAAACCAAGCCGGGTAGTGGGGGCAAGTCCATTCTGAACATCGATGGCCGCAAGGTCGGCGAAGGGCATATCCCGAAAACCGAGCCATACGCGTTTTCGGCTGACGAGGGCACCGATGTGGGTATCGACGGCGAGACCAACGTGTCGCCCGACTACAAGCAGGGCGACAACGCATTCAGTGGGAACATCGTCAGTGTGACGGTTGCCCAGAAGTGAAATCGAAGCGCGCCGCAACGCGGCTGTGCAGATTCGTTGAAGAAGATGTCAATAGCAGTTCAGAGTATCCAGGTACCGGTGCCAGGGGATAAGCATCGCCGATGAATTGGCCATACTCGAGCTGAAGGATCGGCTTCGCCGTACGTGGCACGGCGCCGCTTGCGTGTAACACCGCAATGGGATAGCGGTCGACCCATATCTCAACGGCGCAGGTGACAGAGATGGCGCTTGAAGTAGCTGACTTGAGCGATATCGACACAACGAGTATCGAGCGGCTTGCTGCGTGGTTGCGCCGCACGTTGCCGCAGCTCGGTGCGATTCGTGAGGTCAAGGCGTTCTCCGGAGGTCAGTCGAACCCCACCTACAAAATAACGTGCGAGAGTGGAGCGGCCGTCTTAAGGCGGCGCCCGTTTGGGCACCTGCTGCCGAGGGCACACATGATCGAGCGGGAATATGCTGTGATGTCGGCGCTCGATGGCAACGGGGTG
>DATFCF010000875.1:0-2970 GCA_035253445.1 Mycobacterium sp. | reverse complement strand
TGCGGCGCGGTCGGCCATCGCCGCGAACATCTTGTCACCTCGCTCGGTCGTCTCCACACCGAGCGAAACTGGGATGGTGAGGATGAGGCCGTACAGCGCGTGGGCTCGGTATTCCAGCCAGCACTGGGCAGCCGAGTAATTTTCAACCCCACCCGCGACCAGCCTTCGGTGGTACTCACCGAGCAGGTCGCGCTCGTACTTCGCGCGATCGCCTTCGATCATCGAATTGCCGAGAAAGTAAGAGACATCGGCGATTCCGGGTCCGGTAGAAGTGCTCTGCCAGTCGACGACCGCGATGGGGGTGCGTCCGTCCTGAGCGTCGAAGAGCATGTTGTCGAGCCGGAAGTCGCCATGCCACAGGCTGCGGAAATCACCGACGGTCTTGAGCCATCGGTCGATCTGCGGGGGCAGCTTTTCCACCACCGACACATGTTCGGGCCTCAAATGAGCACCGAATCGGTCCAGCCAGATGCCAGTGATATGAGGGATCGAACCCGCCAGGTTGTGCCACAGGTCGATCACCGGCAGCCACGTCTGCTCCCGCAGGCAGGAATGCGCCCACGACGGTCCGTGCAACAGCGCGGCCTGTGCCAGCGCGAGATCGGCCTGGTCGGGTGTGCACCCGCTGAGCTGGTCGACCATCTGTGCCGGACCCATATCCTCGAGTAGCAGAATGAAGCCGAGCAGGTCATCGGCGATCTCTGCGAAATAGCATTGCGGGGTGCGGGTTTTGGCGATGCCGGCCAGCCGCTGGTAGAAAAACACCTCACGTTGATAGGCTGCCGACGCGGCCGCGAGCTGCCTGCTCGCCGGATCTGTGGACGAGATTTTGGCGACAACGGTGCTGGGCGCATCGTCGGTGGTTTGGGCATAGGTCAGCTTCAGCCGGTAGCTGTTGGCCATCTGCCCGGTTCCCACCGGCGCGCAGTCGACATCTGCGACCACCACGTCCTGCCATCGCGGTTGGCTGCGCAACATGGCGGTCACGTTTTCGGGCGTCAGTTCCGTGACCCTGTAGTCGGTGAACGGCACGAGTCAGTCCTTTCGTTCCCGGATCGCCCGGTAGGCCGGGATGATCGGCTGGAGTTCGGCGGGTGAGGCACCGTGCATGATCACGCCGTCAGCGCCGATGTCGAGCTGTCTCTTGATCGTCGCGGCACATTGCTCCGGGCTGCCCGTGGCCGCCGGCGCCAACCATTCGTCCGGAAACAGTGTGGCGATGTGTTCGAGTTGCTTCACGGACGTCGACGGGCTATCGATGACCCGCATCGCGCCGCCCGGCGGCTGGAAGGTCTGCACCACTGGATCCTCGCGGAATCGCTTCAGCACCAGCGGATCCCACTTGTTGGTCTCGACCATTAGATCGCCGTATCCCTGCAGGTACGTGGCGAGCCGGCCAACGAGCTTGCGCAACCGCATTTCCTCGGGCAAGTGATCACCGATGGTGGCCAGGCAAGACCAGACTTCGACATCCGCAGGGTCTCGGCCGGCAGCTTCGGCCGAGTCCTTGACGGTGCGCACACAGCGATCGAGGGTTTCGTCAGTGAAGAAGGTATGCAGGATCACCTTGTCGAATGCACGTCCGGCCAGTTTCAGCGAGTTGGGTCCGAAGGCGACAATGCCGAGTTTGATGTCTTCGTCGAAATTGGGGTCCAGGCGTAGGGCGGGGTAGCGGCCGATCGGGCCGTCATGTGCGACCACCGTTTCGCCGTGAAACAGTCGGCGCATCACGCCGGCGAAATCCTCCATCTGCGCTGTCGTGATCGACGGCATGCCGAAGGCGCGCTGATAGGCGGTGATTCCGCGACCGATTCCGAGAGTGAATCGGCCACCGGTGAGTCGGTGCATTGTCGTGGCAAAAGCCGCGGTGACGATCGGGTGCCGAATGTTGTGATTAGTCGCGGCGGTCGTGATGCCGATCGATTCGCTGACTGCTCCAGCGGCGCCGCAGATGGCCGATGCTTCCTTGGTCGAGAAGCGTTCGGAAACGAAACACTCGCCAAGGCCCAGTTTTTCGGCGTCACGAACCTCGGCGATGAGCTGCCGTGGATTCTCGGCTTGCCCAGCCAGCGTGTAGAAACCGGTCTCCGACATCATCGCACTCACGCCCTACCTCTCCTTCATCAGATTGCCCACTCGCGAGCTGCGCCGTGTCCGGTCCGCTTGGCCAGAGCGGGCGCCAGGTTGTTGGGCGCCGAGACAGGGCAAGTGCCGACGGCGGCGACCGATGTGCGTGAGCCGGGCCTGTGCCGATCATCCCGCGTGAGCCGCGCACAACTGATGAGCGTCTGTGACACCGTTCACGTCGCCATGACCGTAAGCGAAAACTCCTGGCTACGTCAATCCTGTTGACGAATTTTCTATGTAGGTTTCGACGTCGAATCTCGAACTGCCACAGAGTGACTCGAGCGTCGTCATTTCGACAGTTGAACCGAAACTGTCGAAAACCTGCGCCACAACATAACCGCTTCCGCGAGACACCTCCCCGGATGTCGACATCCGTTCCTCGTGAGCGTGCATTGCGGCTCACTCCGCTCGAACTCGGCGGCTACAACCCGAGCTTCTTGCCGATGATCTCCTTCATGATCTCGGTGGTACCGCCGTAGATTGTTTGAATCCGTGCATCGACGAACGCGCGGCTGACGGGGTATTCCTTCATGTAGCCGTATCCGCCGTGCAGCTGCAGGCAGCGATCAGCAACCCGAACCTGTAGCTCTGTTGTCCACCACTTGACCTTCGCTGCGCGGGTGGCACTCAATTTTCTTTGCGCATGCAGCATTACGCAGTGATCGGTGTAGACGCGCGCGATCTCGACCTCAGTGGCCAGTTCTGCCAGAAGAAAACGGCTGTTTTGAAAGCTGCCGACAGGCCTGCCGAAGGCCTTCCGGTCCCTCACGTAGTCCAGCGTTCGGGCCAGCACGCCTTCCGCTGAGGCGACCGCAGTGACGGCCAGCGAGAGCCGCTCCTGGG
>DATFCF010000874.1:0-11411 GCA_035253445.1 Mycobacterium sp. | reverse complement strand
GGTGTGTACACCGGTGACGCGGCCTGCAGTCTCGGCGATTCCGAGGACTTCGGTGTGGGCCCGGAAGGTCGCGCCGCGCGCCATCGCCTGGCGCGCCTGGGCTTCGGCGGCACGCACGGCCTTGGCCAGGCCGTCGCTGGGGGTGTGAAACCCGCCGAGGACGCGCTCGCGGTCCAGCAGCGGGTGCAGGTCCACGCATTCGGCCGGACTCAGTAGGCGTCCGTGGATTCCCCATGCAGCGGCCCAGCCGGCCTTGCGATGGAGATCGGCCCAGCGCTCGGGCGTGGTGGCCACCTCGAGGCCGCCCACCGAGTTGAAGGCCCATCCGTCGGGATGCGCCAGGGCACGGAACTTTTCGACGGTGTAGCGCGCGAAGGTGCTCATGGTCTTGGACGGATTGGTCTGGAACACCAGGCCCGGCGCGTGCGACGAGGATCCACCGGTCGTGAACAGCGGCCCGCGATCCAGGACGGTGACGTCGGTGTACCCGCGGGCGGTCAGCTCGTCCGCAAGGGAGGTACCGACGATGCCAGCGCCGATCACCACAACTTTGGGCATTGGGCCCACTCCCTCATTTGTTGCGATTAGCGCAACGTTCGGTGTATTACGCAACAAATCGTCCTCTCGATACGCACGCTCGTCAACAGGAACGCGCAGAATCAACGCCCCGGGATTAGTCTCGGGTGATCTCGGCGAGGGGATCAGATGAGAGCGTTGAGCCGATCCGCATCGTGTGCAGCCGCGATGGTGATCGCCGCGTGCTCGACCCCTTCCACGAGTGCAGCACCCGACGAGTGGACGATGCCCGATCTAATCGGCAAGGACTTGCAGGGCGCTCAGGACGCCATTCAGTCGCTTACACGCAGTGCGGTTACGTACACCGATTCCACGGATCTCAGCGGGCAGGACCGGATGCAGGTCAGTGATCGGCATTGGCAGGTCTGCTCGTCGACGCCGCCGCCGGGAGAGACGTTCACGATCCATACCGATATCGACTTCGGCGTCGTGCGGTTCGAGGAGACCTGCCCTTAGCGGTGCCGGCCTCGAGCCACTCTGGTCACATCAGCACCACCATCATGGTCATGATGGGTATCGAAACGTGATATCACGTGCGATATCACGTTCCGAAAGATCCACAGCCCATGAGGCACTCCGCACGTTCCGAACCATCGACCCTGAGCCGAACCGTTCGGCGAAAGTGTGAACGCGGCGACATCCACCAAGCGATGCAAGGCAATCCGGATCGGTTCGGTGGCGCTGCCATCGAAACCGTCAATCCGGACGACCTGGCGGACACCGTGTGGCGGCTGTACAACGAACGAAAGGACGCCGAGCCCGGTCGCCAGTGCCCTAAGAGTTTGATGGCTCGCTGGACGTCGACTCGGGACCCGAATCCTCTTCCGGCAGCACTGCTTCCAGCGCCGAGCCGGTGATCCGCCGGAATGCGCGGCGCGGCCGGTTGGCATCGAGGATCGCCACCTCGAGCGTCGACGGTCCGAGTGTGCGCTGATCCGAACCGCCGTTGGCCGTGCCCGCCTTCAGCGCGTCGACGGCGACCTTCACCGCGTCGGATAAGTCGAGGTTCTCCGAGTAGGACTCGTTCAGCGCAGCTGTGATCGGCTCGGTGGTGCCGCCCATCACCACGAAGTGCGGTTCGTCGGCGATCGAGCCGTCGTACGTAATCCGGTACAGCTCAGGCGGTTTGGTTTCTCCGAAGTGGGCGACCTCGGCTACACACAGCTCAACCTCGTAGGGCTTGGCCTGCTCGGTGAAGATCGTGCCGAGCGTTTGCGCGTACACGTTGGCGAGCTGCCGGCCCGTCACGTCGCGGCGGTCATAGGCGTAGCCGCGGGTGTCGGCGAACTGGATGCCGCCCCGGCGCAGATTGTCGAACTCGTTGAACCGGCCGACGGCGGCGAACCCGACGCGGTCGTAGAGCTCGCTGACCTTTTGCAGCGACCGCGACGGGTTCTCCGCGACGAACAGCACGCCGCCGGAGTAGGCCAGCGCCACCACGCTGCGGCCGCGGGCAATTCCCTTGCGCGCAAGCTCCGAACGCTCGCGCATCGCCTGCTCGGGCGAGATGAAGTATGGAAAGCTCACGAATCTCCCCGCGCGTCATGCGACTGAGTGGCACTGTCGGGACCGAAAGTATCTTGACGGGACCGGCTTGCGATCACCTCGCGCGCCAGCTGGGCGATCCGGCCCTCGGCCACATCCTCGGCACCCTCAGCGCCGAGAATCACTGCGGTCGGGTAGATGCCGCGCACCAGGTCTGGTCCGCCCGTCGCCGAGTCGTCATCGGCCGCGTCGTACAACGCTTCCACCGCCACCCTCAGCGCCGAATCCGCATCAGTCACCTGGGAATAAAGCTTCTTGATCGACGACTTCGCGAAGATCGATCCCGATCCCACCGACTGATAGCCCTCTTCTTCGAGGTTCCAGCCACCGGCCGCGTCGAACGACACGATCCGCCCCGCCGCTTCCGGGTTCGGGTCGTCGAGGTCGAAGGCAGCCAGCAGCGGAAGCGCGACGAAGCCCTGCAGAGCAGCACCCAAATTACCGCGCACCATCGTCGCCAACCGATTGACCTTGCCCTTGAAAGTGAGTGGCACGCCCTCGGTCTTCTCATAGTGCTCGAGCTCGACCGCATACAACCGGGCGAACTCCACCGCGATGGCCGCCGTGCCCGCGATCCCCGTCGCCGTGTAGTCGTCGGTGATGTACACCTTCTGCACATCGCGGCCGGCGATCATGTTGCCCTGCGTGGACCGGCGGTCGCCCGCCATCACGACGCCGCCCGGATACTTCAGCGCGACGATCGTCGTGCCGTGCGGTAGCGCGTCGCTTGGGCCAACGGGCGCCGCACCGGAGGAGTTCACGGGCAGGAGTTCAGGCGCCTGACGGCGCAGCAGGTCAGAAAAGGACGACAAGTCCATGGGTACGGAAGGTGCTCCGAGACGAGGTTGGGATATGGCCAGCTGTTCGCGATGCGGCCAGGTCACTGTCCGCCCTTCTGGACGTACGCGCGCACGAAGTCCTCGGCGTTCTCCTCGAGAACGTCGTCGATCTCGTCCAGCAGGTCGTCGGTCTCCTCGGCCAGCTTCTCGCGACGCTCTTGCCCGGCAGCGGTGCTACCGGTGACGTCATCGTCGTCCCCGCCACCACCGCCACGCTTGGTCTGCTCCTGAGCCATCGCTGCCTCCTGCGTATGTCATCGGCGGGCCTACTGCTGCCCGCCGGTTACTCCACACTACCGTTCGACACGGGAATTGCCCGGGATAGCGCGCCACCGGGAAGACTTCAGGAAGGTGGGCGCGAAGACTCACGTGGTGAGCTGCTCCACCAGTGCGACGGCACTGTCTACCGAGTCCAGCAGGGCCCCGACGTGCGCCTTACTGCCCCGCAGCGGCTCCAGCGTTGGAATCCGGACGAGCGAATCGCCGCCAAGGTCGAAGATCACAGAGTCCCAACTGGCCGCGGCGATGTCGGCGCCGAACCGCCGCAGGCACTCGCCACGGAAGTACGCGCGGGTGTCCGTCGGCGGGTTGTCCACGGCGTCGATCACCTGTTGCTCGGTGACCAACCGCTTCATCGAGCCGCGCGCGACGAGCCGGTTGTACAGGCCCTTGTCCAGGCGCACGTCCGAATACTGCAAGTCCACCAGATGCAGCCGGGGCGCCGACCAACTCAGGTTCTCCCGGTGCCGGAATCCGTCGAGTAGCCGCAGCTTGGCCGGCCAGTCCAGCACGTCGGCGCATTCCATCGGGTCGCGCTCGAGCAGATCGAGCACGTTGGCCCAGGTTTGCACGATGTCGGCGGCGCGCGGATCGGGGTCGCGGCTGTCCACCAGCTTGGCCACCCGATCCAGGTAAATCCGTTGCAGCGCAAGGCCGGTCAGTTCACGACCGTCGGCGAGTGCGACGGTTGCGCGCAGTGTCGGGTCACGGCTGATGACGTGGACGGCGTGCACAGGGCGCGCCAGCGCCAGGTCAGACAGATCCATGCCCTCTTCGATGAGGTCCAGCACCAGCGCCGTGGCGCCGAGCTTCAGATAGGTCGACGTCTCAGCCAGGTTCGCGTCGCCGATGATGACGTGCAGCCGCCGGTACTTGTCGGCGTCGGCGTGAGGCTCGTCGCGGGTGTTGATGATGCCGCGCTTGAGCGTGGTCTCGAGGCCGACCTCGACCTCGATGTAGTCGGAGCGCTGAGAGAGCTGGAATCCGGGCTCGTCGCCGGAGGGGCCGATGCCGACGCGACCGGAGCCGGTGATCACCTGGCGGGACACCAGATGTGGCGTCAGGCCCGCGATGACCGCCGAGAACGGCGTCTGGCGCGACATCAAGTAGTTCTCGTGCGACCCGTAGGAGGCACCCTTGCCGTCCACGTTGTTCTTGTAAAGCTGCAGCTTGGCGGCCCCTGGGACACTGGCGACGTGGCGGGCGGCGGCTTCCATCACCCGCTCACCGGCCTTGTCCCAGACCACCGCGTCAAGCGGGTCGGTGCACTCCGGTGCCGAGTATTCGGGGTGGGCGTGGTCGACGTAGAGCCGGGCGCCGTTCGTCAGGATCATGTTGGCCGCGCCGACCTCGTCCGCGTCCACCACGGGCGGCGGCCCGGCCGAGCGGCTCAGGTCGAATCCGCGGGCGTCGCGCAGCGGCGATTCCACCTCGTAGTCCCAGCGGGTGCGCTTGGCGCGTTGGATCCCGGCCGCCGCCGCGTACGCCAGCACCGCCTGCGTCGACGTGAGTATCGGATTCGCGGTCGGATCGGACGGCGACGAAATACCGTACTCGACCTCGGTTCCGATGATCCGCTGCATTGCCTCAGCCTAGGCGACGCAGCGCAGTAGCCTGCGACCGTGCCATCCGAGCAGGACGAGCGTGCCAATTACCCGGCGAGCCAGCCATGATTGACGTGACGCAACGACGGGCCGCCGATGCGTGGTTCCTTGACCATGGTCTGCCCGCCGTGCTGCGGCCCGGCGCCCTGGTTCGTCGCCTGTGGCCACGGTCGGCACCCGCATTGGCCGGGTTCGCGGTCTTCATGGCCAACTCGGCGCTCGTGGTGGCCATCACCGGGGAACACACCATCGACATCAACGGCCATCCGACCCGAACGGAATGGTTCATTCTCGCGCTGCTCGTCCTTGTGCTGCCGGTTGCGACGTTGGTCGGCTGGCTGGTTTCGCGCATCGCTACGGTGCGTGGCCGAAGTGTCGCCGCGACCGTCGCGGTGACCGTTGCAATCGTCGGCGGCGTCCTCGGTGGCCCCAGCCCCCGGGTACTGGTTGACCTTGTCTTCGAGGCCGTGGTGTTCGCTGCGATTCTGGCTCTGACCGCTTGCGGCGCAGGCTCGATCTGCGGCTGGGCCGTGGAGATGACGATGTCGAACCTCGCTGCGGCGGCATCGTTGGCGACCCGGGCCCTTCCGCTGCTGTTGCTGACGATTCTGGTCTTCTTCAACTCCCCGGTGTGGCTGATGGCGGCGACAATCTCGCGTCCGCGGTTGTGGCTCGCGCTGCTGTTCCTCGTCATGATCGCCGCGGTGTTCGTGGTATCCGTCACCGCCGACCGCGTCAGACCGATCATCCAGACGGGCGATCCGGATGACGACCACTCAGCGCGACTGACAGGGACACCGTTCGAGACGATGCCGGATCCGGCGAATGTTCGTCCGCTTGGCCGCGCCGAGCGGCTCAACGTCCTGTTCGTCGTCGCCGCATCGCAACTCAGCCAGATCGTGATAATCGCGGCGATGACGGCCTTGCTCTTCTTGATCCTCGGCCTCATCCTGCTGTCCCCCGAACTCCTCGCGGCGTGGACGCGCAACGGGCGCAGCGACGGCACCCTGCTCGGCATGACGATCCCCGTGCCGGATTCGTTGATTCAGATCACGTTCTTCCTCGGAGCGCTGACGTTCATGTACATCAGCGCCAGGACCGTCAGCGACGCCGAGTACCGGACACGGTTCTTCGAACCGCTCATCGACGATTTGCGGCTCACGTTGAGGGCCCGCAACCGGTATCGCGCGGCCGTCTCGGCGCGCTGACCGGCCAGCGCCGCCGCTATCGCGCACAATGTTGCCCGTGTCCGACATGCGGCAGGTACACGAATGGTTCCTGCATCGCGGTCTGCCGCTGGTGCTAACCCGGCGCGTCCGCTCCCGCGCGTTGATAGAGCGGTCCGCCCCGATGGTCAGCGGCGTGGGCGCGGTGATCGCCGCAACGATGATGCTGACCGAACTGACCGATGGCGACCCCGACTACGGCTACGTCATCCGGCTCGGCGTCCTCACGTTGCTTCTGATCGCGGCCCCGTTCGCGCTGTATCTGCTTCACCGCACGGGCACCACGCTTGGTGAGGCGGGCCGACGGTCGGCGGCACTGTTGGTGATGGCGCTGTTCGTGTTCGGGCTTCCGTTCGCCGACAGTGGATTCTCGGGGATCGCCGCGGCCGAGGCGTTCGGGTTCGCGGTCCTCGCAGTGCTGGCGATCTGGCTGACGTATATCGGCTTCGGCTCAATCGCGTTGTGGGCGTTCCGTTTCGCGTCTGTCCAGCTGGGCGCGCTTGGCACGTTGATGAGCCGCGCGCTGCCGCTGCTGATGATCACCGTGCTGGTGTACTTCACCGCCGAACTCTGGCAGCTGGCAGCGCGGATGACTCGTCAAAGACTCTGGCAGACAATCGGATTCCTGGCCGTCGTGGCAATCGTCTTCATGATAACCACGATTCGCGACGAGGTACACGCGTTGCGGGAGGACCGCTCGTCGCGCCATGATCCCGCTTCACTGCTGGCGGACACGCCGCTGGCCACTACGACCGGTCACCAACCGGTGCGCGCCCCGCTGTCGCTGGGGGAACAGATCAACGTCGTCGCGGTCATGGTGGTCTCACAGGCGATCCAGGTCGTGTTCTTCACGGCCGGGCTGTTCGCGTTCTTCCTTGCACTCGGCATCGTCGCTGTGCCCGACGACGTCACCGTGCTGTGGTCGTCCGAACAGACCTGCCCAATCGGTGAGCCACCTTGCGCTGGAACATGGTTCGGCATCCACGTGCCGATACCACAGACAGCCGTCCACACGTCGTTGTTCGTGGCGGTGCTGTCCGGGCTGTACTTCACGGTGAGCACGAGCGTCGACCCGCAGTATCGAGAGCGGTTCTTCGACCCCCTCATCGCCGACCTCGCCGTGAGCCTGGCCGGCCGCGACGCCTACCTGGAGTTGGAGAACGGCCGTACCTAACTACCGCGCGACGGCTATGTTCACGACTATGCCCGACAACGACGTCACCCTGACCGCCGGTGTGTTCGGGAAGCGCTACGGAGAGGTGCTTCTCGTCCACAATGGCAAGTCAGGACCCGAGGCCACGGTCTACAACACCTTCCCTCTCAACGACTGTCCGGCCGAACTGTGGCAGAAGCTGGACCCGCAGGCCATCGCGGCGGAGAACGGCGCGATGGCCGCGTTGCTGAACGGACCGCGATACTGGCTGATGGACAGCATCGGCAAGAGTGGACGAGATGCCTTGGAACGCAAAGCCTTCGGCAATATCGAAATGCTCCGGCAAGCCACCGTGGTGCTCGCGTCGATGAATCCGTCGCCCTACTCGGTCAATCGCGTGAATCGGAAAGCGGTGTTCATTTTCGACGCGGGCCGCGAGGTCTACGAACTCATCGACCCCGAAGGGCAGCACTGGGTAATGCAGACGTTCAGCCAGACCGTCGATCCTTCGCTGTCGCAGTCCGATCTGCCGGGTTTGGCGAAGCGCCTATCCCTGCCCACCGGCTGGACCTTCCAGCCGCGCAGGCTGGCGTCTGCGCTACGGATCGACACCACAACCCAGGACGCCTGCGTGACACAGGACGATCTGGCCAACAGCTATTCGCTGTGCGCCGCCTAACCCGCGACTGACCGCGACGAGCGCTACAGGTACTGACCCAGGTTCGACTCGGTGTCAATGGCCCGGCTCGCGCTCGACGACTTGCCGGTGACCAGCGTGCGGATGTAGACGATCCGCTCGCCCTTCTTGCCCGAAATCCGCGCCCAGTCATCGGGATTGGTGGTGTTGGGCAGGTCTTCGTTCTCGGCGAACTCGTCGACGATGGAGTCGAGGAGGTGCTGGATCCGCAGACCGGGCTGACCGGTCTCCAGCACCGACTTGATCGCGTTCTTCTTCGCGCGGTCGACGACGTTCTGGATCATCGCGCCGGAGTTGAAGTCCTTGAAGTACATGACTTCCTTGTCACCGTTGGCGTAGGTGACCTCCAGGAACCGGTTGTCGTCGATCTCGGCGTACATGCGGTCGACGACCTTCTCGATCATCGCCTTGAGGCAAGCCCCGCGGTCGCCACCGAACTCGGCGAGGTCGTCGGCGTGCACCGGCAGCTCCTCGACGAGGTACTTCGAGAAGATGTCTTGCGCCGCTTCGGCATCCGGCCGCTCGATCTTGATCTTGACGTCCAGCCGGCCGGGCCGAAGGATCGCCGGGTCGATCATGTCCTCGCGGTTGGAGGCGCCGATCACGATGACGTTCTCCAGCCCCTCGACGCCGTCGATCTCGCTCAGCAGCTGCGGGACCACCGTGGTCTCCACGTCGGAGCTGACGCCCGTGCCGCGGGTGCGGAAGATCGAGTCCATCTCGTCGAAGAACACGATCACCGGGGTGCCTTCGGACGCCTTCTCGCGAGCACGCTGGAAAATCAGCCGGATGTGACGCTCGGTCTCACCGACGAACTTGTTCAGCAGCTCCGGGCCCTTGATGTTGAGAAAGTAAGACTTCGCCTCCCGCGCGTCGTCGCCACGGACCTCGGCCATCTTCTTGGCCAGCGAGTTGGCGACGGCCTTGGCGATCAGCGTCTTACCGCAGCCGGGCGGGCCGTAGAGGAGCACGCCCTTGGGCGGGCGCAGCGAGTACTCGCGGTACAGCTCCTTGTGCAAGAACGGCAGCTCGACCGCGTCGCGGATCTGCTCGATCTGCCTGCCCAGGCCGCCGATGTCGTTGTAGCTGACGTCGGGAACCTCTTCGAGGACCAGATCCTCGACCTCGGCCTTGGGAATGCGCTCGAACGCGTACCCGGCCTTGGTGTCCACCAGAAGCGAGTCGCCGGGCCGCAGCTTGCGCGGACGCAGATCGTCGTCGTCTTCGTCGTCGTAGCCGTCGGGCAGGTGCTCGGCGGCCACCAACGGCTCGGCGAGCCAAACGATGCGCTCTTCGTCGGCGTGGCCGACCACCAGCGCACGGTGCCCGTCGGAGAGGATCTCGCGCAGCGTGCTGATCTCGCCGACGGATTCGAAGTTGCCTGCCTCGACCACGGTGAGCGCTTCGTTGAGGCGGACCGTCTGGCCTTGCTTGAGCGACTTGGTGTCGATGTTCGGGGAGCAGGTCAGGCGCATTTTGCGGCCGGAAGTGAACACGTCGACGGTGTCGTCTTCCTGAACGCCGAGCAGCACGCCGTAGCCGCTCGGCGGCTGACCCAGCCGATCGACCTCTTCACGCAATGCCAGCAACTGTTGACGGGCCTCTTTGAGGGTTTCCATCAGCTTGGCGTTACGGGCCGCGAGCGAGTCAATGCGGGCCTCCAGCTGGTGCACATCCCGCGCGCTGCGCAGTCCGCTCTGCGGACCTACTGCGTTCTCCAGCTGCTCGCGCAGGACGGCAGCCTCACGACGCAACTCTTCCAACTCGGCAGCTTCATCGCTGGACATGGGGGCCGAGAAACCGTCTGGGTAGGCTTCCGAACGCTCTGACTCACTCATGTTGCGCTCCCTCCCGCACCGAATATTGGTGCAGTAACAACTTCAACGCTACCGGCGATTCAGCCTTTGTGTGCGGTGTAGGAATTCGACACACCAGCAACACTTGTTAACCTCTGAGAACAGCTGGGCCCATCGAAAGGAAAAACGTGACCCTGAAAAGCCTCGTTACCGGCGTGGCAGCAGCCGCACTAGTAGGCGGAGCGGCGGCAGGTGTGACTTCCATTGCATCCGGCACGATTTCTGCCGCACCGGCCGTGCAGCCTGTCGTGTTCGACATCCCGCTGCCGCAGACGCCGGCTCCAGACTTGGAGGGCCCGCTGGCGCAGACGCTGCAGGCACTCGCCGGGGGCGGTTCGTTCAGCGGTAAGGCGCCCTACATCCAGGGCGGTATCGGCCGGATCGAGAGCATCGCTGCCGACCGGGCTTACAAGAACGCGGCCGCCGAGGGCAAGTTCCCGCTGACGTTCTTCATCGCCAACATCGACCAGAACGGTCCCGTGGCGACGGCCGATGTCACCGCAACGGCTGCCACCGGCGGCACGGCCACCCAGAACATCCAGTTCGTGGCCGGGCCCAGCCCCAGCGGCTGGCAGATCTCGAAGAACTCCGCCCTGTCGTTGCTGTCCTCGGTCGGCTGATCCAACCGGTGCATCGCACCATTCGTGCCACAGTCCTGAGCGCCGTCGCTATCGCGGCGGCGCTCGGGCTATCCGGGTGTGGCGGCGACGACAACTCCGGCCAGCCCGCGGCTGTTGAGTCACCTCCGCCGATCACCAAGCCCCCAGCGGCGCCGGTTTCGCCGCCGCCCGCGATCGATCCACTGCCGCCGCCCACGGCGCTCACCGACGTGATGGCCCGGCTGGCCGACGTCAATGTCCCCGGCGCCGACAAGGTGGCCCTCGTCGAATACGCCACTGCCGACGACGCTGCCGCATTGGACCGGTTCGGCCGCGCCTTGCGCGACGGCGGGTTCACACCGTTGACCTTCGAGGCCACCGACCTCACGTGGTCGCAAGCCCATCCGGGCAATGTCGTCGCCAACATCATCATCAAGACCGCCAACCGCCAAGCTGGTGGCGACTTCACGTTCCCGATGGAGTTCAGCCCGACCCACGGCTCCTGGCAGGTGACCCGGCAGACCGCCGACATGCTGCTGCAGCTGGGCCAGGAGCCGACGGCCACACCGCCCCGCTGAGTTCGCCGGCATGTGGATCGGCTGGCTGGAGTTCGACCTGCTGCTCGGCGACGTGCGTTCGCTCAAGCAGAAGCGGTCGACGATCCGTCCCGTAATCGCCGAACTGCAGCGCCGTTTCGCGGTGTCTGCCGCCGAGACCGGCTCGCAAGATCTGCACCGCCGCGCCAGTGTCGGCATGGCCGTGGTGTCGGCGGACCGCGGGCACGTGGTCGACGTGCTCGACGCCGCCGAACGATTGGTGGCGTCGCGGCCGGAGATGGAGTTGTTGTCCGTGCGCCGCGGACTTCGGCGCAGCACCGATGACTAGACGTTGCCACCGATCTGGCGCTTGCGCCGCAACGGCATGGGCGTGACGGCACCGGGCGCCAACTTGCGCACGTTGATCAGAAACGCCGTGTGGCCACGCATCGTGTGTTGCGGCCGCACGGCCAGCCCGACGACGTGCCAGCCGCGCTGCAT
>DATFCF010000873.1:0-2687 GCA_035253445.1 Mycobacterium sp. | reverse complement strand
GCAAACGTGCCAGTCGGGAAGGTCGCGAGCCCCCCATCGGACCAGCCCTGCGGGCCTCCGGTGGCGTGGGCAGCCGGACGGTCGATGCCGATGCGGACCAGTTCGCGCTGAGCTTGGGCGACGTCGTCGGGGGTCTCGCCGAGCAGGGTCAACGGGGTGCCCCAGGTGATCAGCCAGCCGAGGTAGGTCGCGAAGGCGCCGTCGATGCCGAAGTTCAGGGTGCCGGGTGCGTGTCCGGCCGCGAAGGCGGTCCGGTTGCGCAGGTCGACGACCCACTCGCCGGCCTCGATGCGACGACGCAGCTCGACGGCATCGGCGGTCGTCGGCGGGGACAGGTCGGGTTCGGACGGGCCTGCGGCGTTCGCGGGCATCATGTGCGCGTAGTACGCCGGCCACGCTCCCAGGCCCGCCAAGAGCTCCCGAACGTATGTCTGCTCGTCTTGAGTCAGAACTGGGTTGGAGTCCTTCTCCTCGCCGATGGTCGACTCGGTGGCCTCGGATTGCGTCGTGGCACAGAATGACCCGAACCCGTGGGTGGGGAAGATCTCCGCATCATTGGGGAGCAGTTCGGCCAGCCTGTGCGCCGAGTCGTGCTGCTGGCGAGCCAATACATGGGTGTGCTCCTCACCCAGGAGGTCGGGCCGCCCGGTTGCTCCGAACAGCAGCGACCCACCGGAGAACACGCCTACGGATGTATCCAACCCGGCGACTGCACCATCGTGGGAGGCGTTGCTGAGTGCGTAGGACAGGTGTGTCCAGGTGTGCCCCGGGGTGGAGATCGCGGTGACCCGCATCCGTGAGCCGACCGTCACGGTGTCTCCGTCACGGATCGTGGTTCGCTCGAATGAGACCTCGTCGTCGGCGTTCACATGGTACGCCGCGCCGGTGCGCTGGGCGAGCGCCAGACCGCCGGTGACGTAGTCGTTGTGAATGTGGGTCTCGAAGACATCGGTCAACCTGACAGCGTGATCCTTCAGGATCGCCAGGACGCGGTCGATGTCACGTTGCGGGTCGACGACGAAGGCGACCTCACCATCGTGGACGACATAGCTGCGGTCACCCAGAGTTGGTGTCTCGATGGGGACAATGGTCAGGTCATTCATCGTCATGGCCGTCCTCCTTCCAACGGTGGTTCGAGCGGGGCCGGGCACCAGTGCCACCGGCCAGGAAACGGCAACGAAAGCCGGTGAGTCCCTGTCCCTCCGTCGCTTGCCGGTTGGTGCTTCTAATACCGGTGGGGGTATGCGGTATATGACGACGATAACACCCCCTGGGGTATCGTCAAGTTCACAAGAGGACAGGGACTACTGTGGCCAAACCATTCGGAAGCGATGTTCGACATGGTCGACCGATGCAGAGATCTCTCGCCGGCGCACACATCACGTCGACCCAGCACCGGCGACAAACGGATGAGGAGCGGCCGATGAGCAGCTACACGATCACCACCACCCTGAACCAGCCGTACGAAGCTGCCGTCGAGACGGTCCGTATCGCGCTCGCTGACCAAGGGTTCGGGGTGCTCACGGAAATCGACCTGAAAGCGACGTTGAAGGACAAGCTCGACGTCGAAGTCGAGCCCCAGGTCATCCTCGGTGCCTGCCGACCGCCGCTGGCCTACGAGGCGATCCAGGCCGACCCGTCAATCGCTGCTGTTCTTCCCTGCAATGTCGTGGTCCGGTTCCTGGACGAGGAGACCACGATCGTGGAGGCGTTCGACCCCGACGCGATGATGGGACTCGCCGACGATGTGGTCCTGCACAAAGTCGCAGCAGACGCCAAGCAGCGGCTCACCGCAGCTCTCGCTGGAATGAACGAGGAGAACTGATGGAACTCGCACCGGCAGAAATGACCCCGGTCATCAATCGCATCAAGCGCGCACAGGGCCAGTTGGCCGGTGTGCTCCGGATGCTGGAGGAGGGTCGCGAATGCGAAGACGTGGTCACCCAACTCGCGGCCGTCTCGCGCGCGCTGGACCGAGCAGGCTTCGCGATCGTCGCCACCGGGTTGCAGCACTGCCTCAGCAATGGTGACCAGATCGACAGTGTCGACGTCAAGAAGATGGAGAAGCTGTTCCTGTCTTTGGCTTGAGCATGCGTTAGTTGCACACCAGGCGCCGCGCCGTGCCCTGCAGCAGTCCCGTTCGCCTCAGGTTTGAACGCCGGTTTCGGCTTCGAGCGCGTCGGCTCTCGCAGCCGGCTTCGGTCGGAAGGCTGCTGGTGTCGGGTGCCAGTGGGGCCACCAGCTGTGTTCCTCGAACAGGGCGGCGCAGGCGGGGACCACAAGGGTGCGGACGATGAAGGTATCCAGCAGGAGTCCTGCTGCGACGGCGAAGCCGGTCTGCGCCAGGGCTTCGACGGGTGAGAACAGCAGGGCGACGAAGGTGGAGGCGAAGATGACGCCGGCCGCGGTGATGACGGGGCCGGTGGCGGTGACGGCGCGGGCGACCTCGTTGCGGGTGAGGGCCAATCCGCTTTCTCGCATGCGGCTCATCAGCAGGATGTTGTAGTCGGCTCCGACCGCGACGAGAAGCACGAAGGCGATGACGGGCACGGAGAAGTGGATGCCCTGCCCGAGCAGATGTTGGAAGACCAGTGTGGTCAGGCCGAGGGCGGCGGCGCAGGAGAGTACGACGGAGGCGAGCAGGTAGAGGGGGGCTGCGAGTGCGCGCAGGGTCAGGATGAGGACGA
>DATFCF010000872.1:0-3229 GCA_035253445.1 Mycobacterium sp. | reverse complement strand
ATTCTGCTCGACTTCTTCACCTACTTCTCCAAGCTGACCGCGTCACGCCGCGAACACCCCACCGAAGACCTGGCGTCGGCGATCGCCAACGGTCGCATCGACGGTGAGCCGTTGTCCGACATCGACACCGTGTCGTACTACGTCATCGTCGCCACCGCCGGCCACGACACCACCAAGGACGCCATCTCCGGAGGGCTGCTTGCGCTCATCGAAAACCCAAGTGAACTAGAGCGATTGCGGCAGAACATGGATCTGATGCCGACCGCGGTCGAGGAGATGATTCGCTGGGCCACGCCCGTCAAGGAGTTCATGCGCACCGCCGCCGAGGACACCACCGTCCGCGGGGTCCCGATCGCCAAAGGCGAATCGGTCTATCTGGCTTACGTTTCCGGCAACCGCGACGAAGAAGTCTTCGACGAACCGTTCCGTTTCGACATCAGCCGCGACCCCAACAAGCATGTCGCCTTCGGTTACGGGGTGCACTTCTGCCTGGGCGCCGCATTGGCGCGGATGGAGATGAACAGCCTTTACAGCGAATTGATTCCGCGACTGGAATCCATCGAATTGGCCGGAGAGCCCGAGCTCGCCGCCACCACCTTCGTGGGTGGACTCAAGCACCTGCCGATTCGCTACTCGCTGAGATGACACCTGTTGCCTGCGACATCCCGGTGCTGCGGATCGACTCGGACCCTGCCACCATCGAACCGATCGGCTCGTTGTGTGCTCAAGCCCTCGAACGAGACGGAAGCCGGTCAATTGTTTTGGGCTGCGCGGCAATGGCTCGATTCGCCGAGCCGTCGGCACGACGACTGGGCGTGCCTGTGATCGATGGAGTGGGGGCGGCTACAGACCGTTGCGGAGTTGCGCGGCGTCAAGCCGCAATGAACTCCGCGGCCCGATGGCCGATCATCACGATGGTGGCATGTGGCCCTCGACTCGTAATCGCGGGCAGCACCGATCCGTCGACAACCCACAGCCCGTCGACGCCATGCACGCGGCATTGCTGATCCACCACTGCACCGGCATCGCCATCGAGGCCCATCGGGGCCGTGCCGGACAGGTGTTGCGAGGTCGACCATGACACTTCGCCGACTTGCGCTGTCGGCCTGGCCAATTCGAAAGCGAGTTCGGCGCCCGCGCGTAGCGTCACGACATCGTCGGGTTCGCGGTCGTAGCGATGCTCGATGACGGGCAATGCGTCGGGGTCGGCGGATGCCAGCCGGATCCTGCCGCGCGACTTCGGCTGCATCAACGCGACTCCGATGTGTGGCTGGTCGGCGGGATCATTTCGGTGCTCGCGGATCATCGCACCGAACCCCGCTGTATAGGGCCGGATTTCAACACCGATGGTGGTCGTCAGCACTGCTTCCAGCGGTGGCAGATCGTGGCTTGGCGACCAGTCCACCGGCAACACCCATTCCGGGTGGTCCATACTTGCGACGCCGACAGGCAGATCGGCGTGAACCGTTACTCCCGCCGGCCGCAACGTTTCTTCCGGACCGATACCGGACAGCATCAACAGGTGCGCCGATCCGATTGCCCCGGAACACAACACGATTCGGTCGGCCGTCAACTGGATGGCTCCGTCAGGGCCGACGCAGTCCACGCCGACGGCCTTGCCGTTGGAAATCCGGACGCGAACCGCCCGGGTGTTGGTGAGCAGCGTCAGGTTGGTGCGGTCCATCGCGGGCTGCAGATACGCACCGCCGGGGCCCACGCGGGTTCCGCCGTTGATGTTGAGCGGGACCGCTCCGACGCCAACCGGCAACGGCGCCTCGGGCGTCGCGCCGTTGAGATCGTCGATCCACCGGTATCCGGCTTCAGTAACAGAATCGACGAACGCTGCTGTGCAGCCGTCGAATTCGGCAACGCGACGGACAAGTATCGGCCCGTCCGAGCCGTGTAGGGGATTGGCGAAATCCAGGTCGGTTTCGATTGCCAGGAAGTGGGGCAGCACGTCGGCCCACCCCCAGCCCGGCAACCCCCAGCCGTCGAAATCCGACGGCAGGCCGCGGCAGAAGTAGCCCCCGTTCACCGCGCCCGATCCTCCGACCACCGCACCGCGCATGATCTGCGCGTGCCGCTCGGGGTCGTCGGTCAGGGTTGTCGGATAGCGACGCACCACCGAGCTGGCGGTTCCGATCGGCAATCGCAGGCCGTCGCTGATCTGGCTGGACACCCGGGGATCTGAGGGTGCGGGACCTGATTCGACAACAGTGACGCGGCAGGCTGGATCTGCGGAAAGTCTTTCGGCCAGAACAGATCCTGCGCTGCCGGCTCCGACAATCAGCACATCGCTGTGCAAGGCGTCACTTCAGGTCCGAATCTGAGGCTTGAGAGCGCCAACATGCCGCTCGCGGACCACGCCGGTCCACAGACCGGCGCCGTACGCGATGTCATCGAGTCTCTTCAGCAAGACGTACGTGAGCAGCCCGACCCGTCGGGCGTCGTCGTCCGCGTTGCCGTTGCGCGTGATCCAGTCCGCCACACCGTCGATAACGGCGGCCACCAGCACCGCCTGGCGGCACCGCCGGGACAGCAGCGCTGCGATGAAGGTGATCGGCCAGTAGTGCCGGCAGATCGCCGACGCCAGCTGCAGGGCGGCCGACCACAGGCCATGGGCGGCCACCACAGCCACTTCCTTGGGCTCGGTCTCCACGGTGGACAGCGAGTTGGCGATGCGACGGCCGGTGATCGCGGCGACGACCATCGACGCCAGGTAGCCGATTCCCGATCCCATCGCAAGCAGCATCCACACCACGAGCGTCCATCCGGAGATCACCAGCGGAGCCGTCTTGCCAGGATGGCGAATCGACAACGGTGCCGCCGATTCGCCGTAAAAAGACTTGCGCGCGAACCACTCTCGTAGTTGCGTGCGGTGGTCGTGGGCGACCAACGCGATCGGTTCGTAGCGCAGCCTGGCACCGGCCTCGATGAACCGCCAGCACAGGTCGACGTCTTCGCCGGACTTGAGTGTCTCGTCGAAGCCGCCGACTTCCTTCAGCACCGAGCGCCGGCAGATGATCGCGGCGCTGGGCACATAGGACACCGTGCCGTAGGGAACCACGGGCGCCTCGCGTAGCCCAAGGTCGAGCGACGAACGCACCGCCTCGTAACGGGCCACCACGTTGTCGGCCTGGCGCAGGCCCACGATGCGCGGCGCGACGAGCGCCACCGCCGGATCGCAGAAGTGGCCGAGCAGCGCCTCCAGCCACCCTCGCCGCGGCAC
>DATFCF010000871.1:0-2211 GCA_035253445.1 Mycobacterium sp. | reverse complement strand
CCCCCGCCCCATGTCCTACTACCGCACGCGCCAGACACCAACCGGCCCCGAGTGGGGCCTCCTCTACGACGTCGTCGGCCGCGGCACTGCCTGGCTCGCCAACCGCAAGCCCGGCGACCAGATCTACGCCTGGGGCCCTCTCGGCCGCGGCTACGAGATCGGCCGCAACTCGCGCAACCTGCTTCTCGTCGCCGGCGGCGTCGGCGTCGCCCCCCTCGTCTGGCTCGCCGACGAGGCCTGCGCCAAGGGCCTCAACGTCACCATGATCGTCGGCGCCCGCGACGCCTCGCGCATCTACCCCGCATCCATGCTCCATCCCCAGGTCGAAGTCGTCGTCACCACTGACGACGGCTCCGCCGGACGCAAAGGCTTCGTCACCGACCCCTTCGCCGAGCTCTACGAGTGGTGCGACCAGGCCTTCGCCTGCGGCCCCAACGTCATGATGCAGGCCCTCGCCGCCGTCGCCCGCAAACAGAGAGTCCGCCGCAGCATCCAGTGCCTCCTCGAAGAGCGCATGGGCTGCGGCACCGCCATCTGCTACGGCTGCGCCGTAGAAGTGAGAGTCCGTGGCGGCAAGACCATGAAGCTAGTCTGCAAAGACGGCCCCATGTTCGAAGCCAGGGACGTGTGGTAACGCGCGCGACGTCGCAACCCACATCGCAGCGCGGGCTGAAAGGGCGCGCGATGTCGAATTACGAGCGCCAGTAGCGGCGGAGCTTTAGCTCCGCTCGATGCTTCGATCGAGAGACGTGAGCGAGTACATCGCCGAGGCCCCAATCACGTCATGCTGAACGCAGTGAAGCATCTTCCCACAACCGCCGCCGTGAGCTTCCTGCGATAGCGACGGCTCTGGTCGGCGCAGGACGTCCTTGAAGTAGCGATGACGCGTATCGTCCTACCCTCACTGTCACCTGCAACCAGTAACCAGTCACCTAACCGTCCTCAACAGTACCCGTTCGCATCATCGCCCACGTTCGAGTGCACCACCCCGTTCTTCGGCGCGAAGTTGCTCGGCGGAACGACGATCGAACCGCAAAAGTCCGTCGTGTTGTCGATGATCGTGTTGAAGACGTAGGTGTCGGCGAACACAACGTCCCCAAAGTTCCCCAGCATGTTCTCCCGGATCGTGTTCTCGTTCCCCTGAATGACCACGCCCCCCGTCGCGTCGTTGTTGAGCCCGTTGTACACGATCGAGTTTCGGTCGACCATCGCGTACCCGTTCACCAGCACGCCGCTCCCGCCATTCTGGCTGATGGAGCAGTCGTGCACCCTCCCGCGCGGCCCGAGGTAGATCCCGTGATTGAGGTTGATCGACACCTGGCAGTCACGAACCACCGACGACTCCCCGATGAGAATCCCGTAGCTCCCGTCGCCCAGCGCCTGCCCGTTCGCGATCACCGCCGTCCCCACCACCCGCGAGTACGTCGCCGCCGTCGCGTCGATCCCGTTGAACCACCCACGGATCGTCCCGCCCTCGATCGTGATCCCGGTGCGCGCGCCGCTCACGAACACGCCGTTGACGCTCCCGTTCACGCCGACCAACGTGAACCCGCCCAGGTCCAGCGTCACGTTGTCCGCCGCGATCGTCACGCCGCTCTGCCCCGCGCTCCCCGTGAGGTTGCGCGTCAGGTAGTACCGCCCGCCAGTGTTGATGGTGAACGGCACCGATGAGATCGGCGTCCCCGGCTCCCGCACCCCGTCCGTCGATCCCGGCGGCCCCGGCGGGTCCAGCGGCCCGCCTCGCACGTCGGCCGCCAGCATGGCGAGAATCGCCAGCCCCACGATCAGCACCAGCGTAAGCAGCAGCGTATTGACACGCGTCCCGGTCAGCATGAGCGCCTCCGAATCAGTAGTTCGCGGGTCTCCACCCTACGCCCTCACTAACGCTCCATCAACCAAACTCTGGCCACGCTTGACAAGTTCCCCGGCCTCTCGTCGCGTTGAGCGGAGGCGAGACATCTTGCAACATCCAACGTCGTAGTTGCATGCGACAGCCTAGCTAACGTCGATGACGTTCCTGAGGCTGGTACACTACAGCGTGTTTTCGCTCCCGATCTTGATTGCCGTCACGGTCGTGTTCATGCCAATCGCAGCCTTCGCGCTAGCGGCGCTAGCACGGAGAATGAAGGCCACGCCCGAGCAACTGGTCGAGGAGCAATTGAATGCTCGCGCACGCGAGGAAAGAATGAAGGAGTACGCGGTCGAGCACCC
>DATFCF010000870.1:0-4963 GCA_035253445.1 Mycobacterium sp. | reverse complement strand
TGCGGGCCGTGCAATCCGAACCGCAGCGAAAGGCATTGGATCAGCTTCTGGTGCTCGGCACGCTGCTGGAGGGTCACGCCGACCATGTGATGGACGCCGTCGGGCCCGCGGTGGTGCCGTCGGTGACCACCATCCGACGCCGGTTCGACGGGCGGCGTCAACGCAAGCAGCCGCCGCTGCAGCGGATTGTGCGGGCGCTGCTGGGTTTTGACGCCAAACTCAGCCAGTACACCCGCGGTAAGGCGTTCGTCGACCACGTCGTGTCCCGGGTTGGCATGGCCCGCTTCAACGCGGTGTGGTCCAGCGCCGAAACCCTGCCGCTGCCAACCGAAATCGACGAGCCGCAGCGATGGATCGACAGGGTGCTGTAGCGTCGCTGACGGCCGCGGTCGCGGCGTTCGCCAGCGATCACTGTGCCGGCGACGAAGGCTGGTGCGTCGCGTTGTCCGGTGGCGCGGATTCGCTGGCTCTGACCGCCGTCGCGGCCACGGTGAAGCCGACCACTGCGCTGATCGTCGATCACGGTCTGCAACCAGACTCCGAGCGAGTGGCGGCGACCGCGCGTGGCCAAGCTATGACGCTGGGATGTGTTGATGCTCAAGTGCTTTGCGTCCAGGTGGGTTCGGAAGGCGGCCCGGAAGCAGCGGCCCGCACCGCCCGCTATCAAGCGCTGGACGCGGCCCGCGGCGACGCGCCGGTGTTGTTGGCGCACACGCTCGACGACCAGGCCGAGACCGTGCTGTTGGGGCTGGGCCGCGGATCGGGCGCCCGCTCGATCGCCGGCATGCGACCGTGCGATCCGCCGTGGTACCGCCCGCTGCTGAACGTCCGCCGCGAAGTCACCCACGCCGCCTGTGCCGAGCTTGGCCTGTCGCCGTGGCAGGACCCACACAACGCCGATCGCCGGTTCACCCGCACCCGGCTGCGCGCCGAGGTGCTGCCGCTGCTGGAGGAGGTCCTCGGCGGCGGGGTCGCCGAAGCGCTGGCCCGCACCGCGACCGCGCTTCGCGAGGACACCGACACGCTCGACGAGCTGGCCAGGCGCGCGCTGACCGACGTCGGCACTGGCGGCGTGCTCGACGTCACACGGCTGGCCGCGCTGCCGGAGGCCATCCGGCGCAGGGCGATTCGCGGGTGGCTGCTCGCGGGTGGGGCAAGTGGCCTGACGGACAAACAGATTCGCGCCGTTGACACGCTGGTCACGGCTTGGCGAGGGCAGGGCGGCGTGGCTGTCGGGTCGCCGCTGCGCAGCCGGCGCCTGATCGCCGGGCGCCGCGACGGGATGCTGACATTGCACACCGAACCGGTGCAAGGACGGAACTAACACGGCCGCGTTGGTCGCGGGAGCGGTCACATGGCACGCTGTGGGCGTGCCAGAGCAATCTGCCGAGCTGTATCCGGGCGACATCAAGTCGGTGCTGCTCTCGTCGGACCAGATCCAGGCGCGCGTCGCTGAGCTTGGCACGCTGGTCGGGGACGAGTACCGGGAAAAGATCGGTGTGAGCGGCGAGGACCTCCTGCTGGTCACGGTGCTCAAGGGCGCCGTCATGTTCGTCACCGACCTGGCCCGGGCGATTCCGGTGCCAACGCAGCTGGAGTTCATGGCGGTCAGTTCGTACGGTTCGTCGACGTCGTCGTCGGGTGTGGTGCGCATCCTCAAAGACCTCGACCGCGACATCAACGATCGTGACGTGCTGATTGTCGAGGACATCGTCGACTCCGGCCTCACGCTGTCGTGGCTGTTGCGCAACCTGGCATCGAGGCACCCGAGGTCGCTGCGGGTGTGCACGCTGCTGCGCAAACCAGACGCGGTGCGTGCCGACGTCGACATCGAATACGTGGGCTTCGACATCCCCAACGAGTTCGTCGTCGGCTACGGCCTGGACTACGCCGAGCGCTATCGCGACCTGGACTACATCGGCACGCTCGACCCCAAGGTCTACGAGCAGATCTAGCCAGTGCACCACGCGAAGGAGCACCTGTGGGCGACGATGATCTCGCCGAATCGGTGAAGGTTCTCGAGGGGCTCGGATACACCCAGGTGTGGCCAGGAGTGGACGAGTCCACCCGTCAGGAGGGTTGGCACCCGCCACTGGAGCCCGGGGAGTTTTACGTGGAGAGTTGGATGCCCGACTGGGCCGCCAACAGGGAGCCGAACGTCATCCACGTCGAAGTCGACCCGGCCCGCCCGCTTCCGGAGGGAGTTGTTCTCAAATGACCGACACAGCGCTGCGGATCTGTCCGCTGTGCGAGGCCACCTGCGGCATGACGCTGACCATCGACGACGGCCGCGTGACAGGTGCCCGCGGTGACCGCGAGGACGTCTTCAGCGCAGGATTCATCTGCCCGAAGGGTGCCAGTTTCGCCGAGCTCGACAACGATCCCGACCGGCTGTCGCGGCCCCTGATCCGGCGCCACGGTGCCCTGGTCGAAACCACGTGGGACGAGGCGTACGCGGCCGTCGCGGAACGGCTCGGCGAAATCATCCGTGCGCACGGCGGGACATCGGTCGGTGTTTACCTGGGCAACCCGAATGCCCACACCGTCGCGGGCGGGCTGTACGCGCCGCTGATCATCCGCGCGCTCGGCACCCGCCAGGTCTACAGCGCCAGCACTTTGGACCAGATGCCCAAGCACGTCGCGCTCGGCTACATGTTCGGCAGTCCCGTCGCGTTCACGGTGCCCGACCTCGACCGCACAGACCACCTGGTGATCATCGGCGCGAATCCCCTTGTGTCCAACGGAAGTTTGGCAACCGCCGCCGACTTCGGTGGCAAGCTGAGGGCATTGCGTAAGCGCGGCGGCATGCTCACCGTCATCGACCCGGCCCGCACGCGCACAGCCGCGCTGGCCGACCGGCACATTGCTCCACGCCCCGGCACCGATGCGGCGCTGCTGTTCGCGGTCGTGCATGTGCTGTTCGACGAGGGCCTGGTCGACCTCGGGGGAGTGGCCGATCACGTCAACGGTGTCGACGACGTCCGGGCGCTTGCTGCCGGGTTCACGCCGGACGACGTCGCGGTCCACTGCGGCGTGCCCGCAGACGATGTTCGCGCGCTGGCCCGCGAGATCGCCGCCGCACCATCGGCGGCCGTCTACGGCCGAATCGGCACGTCCACAGTCGAATTCGGGACGCTCGGCAGCTGGCTCGTCGACGTCATCAACATCCTCACCGGCAACCTGGACCGCCCGGGTGGAGCGATGTTCCCCCTTTCGCCGGTCGCACCGGCGCCGCGGCCGCCCAAGAAGGGCCGCGGATTCGCGACGGGACGGTGGCACAGTCGCGTATCCGGTTACCCCGAAGCTCTTTCCGAGTTACCGGCCGCGGCCCTCGCCGAGGAGATCGACACCCCTGGCGACGGCCAGATCAAGGCGATGATCACGATCGCCGGAAACCCGGTGCTGTCCGCGCCCGACGGGGAACGGCTCGACCGCGCACTCGACACCGTCGGATTCATGCTGAGCATCGACCCCTACCTCAACGAGACGACGCGGCACGCCGACGTCATCCTGCCGCCTCCGCCGCCGTCGCAAAGCGCCCACTTCGATTTCATGCTCAACAATCTCGCGGTTCGCAACAACGCTCGCTACTCGGCGCCCGTGCTGCCGCTGGACGGCCGTCCCGACGAGCCGGAGATTCTGTCTCGCCTTGCCCTGATCCTGTACGGCATTGGAGCTGACGGCGATCCGGCGCTGGTCGACGAGCAGGTCATCGCGACCACGCTGGCCAAGGAGACCGCCGATCCGAGTTCACCCGTGGCGGGGCGTGCTGTCGACGAGCTCACCGCATTGCTTGCGCCTGGCCCCGGCTACGAGCGGCGCCTCGACATGATGCTCCGACTCGGCGCCTACGGCGACGCGTTCGGCGCCAACCCCGACGGGCTCACACTGGACCGGCTCAAGGCCGCCCCGCACGGCATCGATCTGGGTCCGCTGCAGCCACGCCTGCCTGGGGTGCTCCGAACACCAACTGGGCGAATCGAACTCGCGCCCGAACCGTTTGCCGCCGACGCGGTTCGGCTGCGTGACTCCCTCGGACGCGGCGCCGACGGGTTCGTCCTCATCGGCAGGCGGCACCTGCGCTCCAACAACAGCTGGATGCACAACCTGCCCGCCCTCGCAGGCGGGACCAACCGGTGCACGCTGCAGATCCATCCCGACGACGCGGCCGATCTGGGTCTCACCGACACCGCCGCCGTCAAGGGTCCTGGCGGGGAACTGCTGGCACCCGTCGAAGTCACACCTGGCATGCGGCGCGGCGTGGTGTCGCTGCCGCATGGGTGGGGACACGACCGCGGCGGCACTCGGCTAGGTGTTGCCGCCGGCCAACCCGGCGTGAACGTCAACCAACTCAACGACGGTCACCAGCTCGACCCGCTGTCGGGTACCGCCGTCCTCAACGGCATCCCCGTCCACATCGCCCCCGCGGGCTGAAGCTCAGGCTAGCTCCCAGATCACCGTCACGCTGAACCCGACCGTCTGCTGACCCGGTTCGACCGGCACCGACATCGCCATCTCCGCTCCGCGTGGCATCGGAACAGGTGGCGGTGGGCCGCCCGGTGCCTCCGAAATCGACACCACCTTGCCCAGGTTCATGCCCGACAGCTGGGCGTACTGGTCCGCGCGGTCCTTGGCGTCGTTGAAAGCTCGGCTGCGGGCATCGCGGACCAGCTCCGAGTCGTCCTCGATCGAATAGTTCACCGAGTTGATCCGCGTGGCGTCACCGCCGGTGGACACGATCAGCGCCAGCGCCTGCGATGCCGCGTCCAGCTGCCGGATCTTGACGTCGATCGAGTTGCTTGCCCGGTAACCCACGATGGCCTGCGGGTTGTCGCCGCCGCCGGTGAATTGCGGCTGCAGGCTGACCTGGCTGGTGCTGATGTCCTTGCGGTCGACGCCGGCGTCGACGAGCGCCTGGATGACCGCGCCCTGCCGGTCGCTGGTCTGGTTCATCGCTCCGGTG
>DATFCF010000869.1:0-3485 GCA_035253445.1 Mycobacterium sp. | reverse complement strand
TAGGAGCCGACCAGCTTGCCGAGTATCCGGCGCACTTGCACCGTGCGTCAGCGGTTTTGACGCTGCAGGGCGCGGTCGCCCACTGCGACATGCCGGCGGAAAGTGGCCCGACGATGCTGCTGCCGTACTCGCAGCGGTTCGACGGCGGCTACATCGCCTTCAATCAGCCGGAGTTCGTGAACTTCTTCGCCGAGCACTACGTTCAGTTGCCGCTGCACAAGGGGGACGCGGTGTTCTTCAATCCGGCGCTGTATCACGGTGCCGGGTCGAATATTTCGGCCGACATCCACCGGATGGCCAACTTGCTGCAGATCTCTTCGCCGTTCGGGAGGGCGATGGAGGCGCTCGATCGCACCGCGATGGTGCGCGCCGTCTACCCGCATCTGCTCGCGATGAAGGCCGCGGGCCGCACGCAACAAGACCTGGTGAACGCGGTGGTGGCGACCGCCGAGGGATACGCGTTTCCCACCAACCTCGACAGCGACCAACCCATCGGCAGCCTGGCCCCGCCCACTCAGGTCGACACGGTGCTGGCAGCGCTGGCCGACGACCTCAGCCCACAACACCTCGACGTCGCACTGCGCGACCAAGACGAACGGAGAATTCCATGACGACACTCGGCGTGATCGGGTTGGGGCGCATCGGCGCGTTCCACACCGACACCCTCAGTGCGCTCGACGGCATCGACGGGTTGGTCATCACCGATGAGCGGCCCGACCTGGCCGCCGCCGTAGCGGCCAAACATGGTGCCAAACCGGTGGATTCGGTCGAAGCACTCCTGACGTCCGGAGTGGACGGCGTCGTAGTGTCCGCGGCGACTCCCGCGCACGCCGAGCTCACGCTGGCGGCTGTGGAGCGGGGCCTCCCCACGTTCTGTGAGAAGCCCATTGCCGCGACGGCCGCCGACAGTGCCCGGGTGGCCGAGCTGATCGCCCGCTCCGGCGTGCCGGTGCAGGTGGGTTATCAGCGGCGGTTCGACGCCGCATTCGCCGCCGCCAAGCGTGCGGTCGATGAAGGCTCGCTGGGACCACTGCACACGGTCCGCAGTACGACGATGGATCCCGCTCCCCCGCCGATGGAGTACATCGCGGGTTCGGGCGGAATCTTCCGCGACTGCGCGGTGCACGATTTCGACGTCATCCGCTGGATCACCGGCCAACAGGCAGTTGAGGTTTATGCGACCGGCAGCGTGCAGGGTGACCCGCGGTTCGCGGAGTTCGGCGATGTCGACACCGCGGCAGTGGTGGTGACCTTCGAGGCCGGCACGCTCGGTGTGGTGTCCGCCGCCCGCTACAACGGTCGCGGCTACGACTGCCGACTCGAGGTTCATGGCTTTCACGACACCGTGGTCGCCGGCTGGGATCAGGGCGCACCGGTCCGGAATATGGACCCGGGCAACGAGTTTCCCGCCGGCCCTTCGCACCACTTCTTCATGGATCGCTTCACGGACGCGTTTCGCGCGGAATTGGCGGCGTTCGTCGATGTGGTCAACGGCACGGCAGCGCCGGCATGCACGGTGGCCGATGCGGTCGAGGTGGCATGGCTGGCCGAAGCGGCCGCCGAGTCGCTGAAGCGCGGTGTTCCGGTCCGGATCGACGAAGTGAGATCACCGTGAAAACCCTGAAAATCGCTGGTGCACCGATTTCTTGGGGCGTGTGCGAGGTGCCGGGCTGGGGCCACCAACTCGCGCCGGACCGCGTACTCACCGAAATGCGCGACGCCGGATTGTCTGCCACTGAGCTGGGGCCCGAAGGCTTCCTGCCGTCCGAACCCGACGAACTCAACGCGTTACTGGACGCAAGCGGACTGAGCTGCGTGGGCACCTTTGCTCCCGTACTGCTGCATGACGCCGACCACGATCCTCTGCCCGACATTGCCGGCCCGCTCGAGGCGCTGGTGGCATGCCGGGCCAATATTCTGGTGCTGGCCGCGGCGACCGGCACCGACGGATACGACTCGCGGCCGACGCTCGACGACGGCCAATGGGCCACGCTACTCGACAATTTGGACCTGCTCGCCGCGGCGGCGGCGGAGCGCGGCGTGCTCGCCGTACTGCATCCGCATGTCGGCACGATGGTGGAAACCCGCGACGACGTCGAGCGTGTGCTGAACGGATCGGAGATCCAGTTGTGCCTCGACACGGGCCATTTGCTGATCGGAGGAACGGATCCGTTGCAGCTGGCGCACGAGGTGCCCGGCCGTATCGCTCACACGCATTTGAAGGATGTCGACGCGGCGATAGCAGCTCGGGTGCAGGCCGGTGAGCTCACCTACACCGAGGCGGTTCGCCAGGGCATGTACACGCCACTCGGGTCAGGCGATGTGGACATCGCCGGGATCGTGACGGCGTTGCTGCGCAACGGGTTTGACGGCTGGTTCGTCATGGAGCAGGACACGATCCTCGCCGGCGAGCCGGCAGATGAGGGTCCAGTGCGCGACGTACGGACCAGCGTGGCGTTCATGCGGGACGTGTGCGTTCCGGCATGAGTCGAGCATGAGTCTGCGAATCGGGGTGCTCGGTGCGTCGCGCATCGCCGAACTTGCCATCGTCGGGCCCGCCCAAGATCTGGGGCACCGACTGGTGGCGGTGGCCGCACGCGATCCGCATCGCGCACACGCTTTCGCTGAAAAGCACGGTGTGGAGCGGATTTTGACGTCCTATGCCGAAGTGATCAATGATCCCGAGGTTGACGTCGTATACAACCCGCTGGCGAACTCGCTGCATGCGCCGTGGAATCTGGCGGCCGTCGCGGCCGGAAAGCCTGTGCTGACCGAGAAGCCGTTCGCCCGTGATCGCGCGGAGGCGCAGCGCGTTGCCGATGCCGCTGACGCCGCGGGAGTCACGGTGATGGAGGGCTTTCACTACCTGTTCCATCCGGTGACGCGCCGCGCGTTACAGCTGGCGGACGATGGCACGCTAGGTGACCTGGTCCATGCCGAGGTGAGGATGGCCATGCCTGCACCGGAAGACGGCGATCCGAGGTGGTCACTCGAGCTGGCCGGTGGCGCGCTGATGGATCTCGGCTGCTACGGGCTGCACATCATGCGGCGGCTGGGCCAGCCGTCGGTGATTCGGGCGCACGCCGAGCAACGCAGCCCGGGCGTCGACGCCTGGTGCGACGTCGACCTCGCGTTCCCCGGCGGGGCAACGGCATTGAGCGCCAACTCGATGGTGGCCGACGACTATACGTTTACCGTGCGGATCGTCGGCACCACGGGAGATGTGCTGGTGCACAACTTCATCAAGCCGCACGACGACGACCGGCTCACCGTCCGGACACCGGAAGGCACCAGGGTGGAACGGCTGGGCACCCGTCCGTCATACACCTATCAGCTGGAGGCGTTCGCCGCGCATGTTCTGAATGGCGCGCCACTTCCCCTCGACACCGCCGACGCGGTGGAGAACATGGCCTACGTCGACGCCGCCTACCGGGCGGCGGGGATGTCCCCGCGCTAGGGGCGCCGGTCGTTGGTGGGTGTTTCGC